>JAGALS010000014.1 GCA_017625065.1 Clostridia bacterium
GTAATACTTTGCCTTTCCGTTCTCATCCACCCAAGGCGTGAGGAACGAACGGCAGCCCATGCAGGTGTAGCACTGTCCGTCGCCGTTCTGGTCGACCTTGAGCTTCAGCATCATTTTTTCGGAAATATAGTCGGGCACCATGCGCTTTGCGGTGCATTTTGCCGCCAGCTTGGTGAGCTCGAAGTAAGGAGCGCCCTCGCGGATATTGTCCTCTTCAAGCACGTAGATCAGCTTGGGGAACGCGGGTGTAACGTAAACACCTGCCTCGTTCTTCACGCCCTGGCAGCGCTGCTCCAGCACCTCACGGATGATCAGCGCCAGGTCCTTTTTCAGCTGGGGATCCTTCGCCTCGTTCAAGTACATAAAGACGGTCACGAAGGGTGCCTGACCGTTGGTGGTCAGAAGCGTCACGACCTGATACTGAATGGTCTGAACGCCGCGGCGGATCTCGTCAAGCAGGCGCTTTTCGACGATCTCGGAGATCTTTTCTTCGGAAGGAGAAACGCCAAGATCCTCGACCTCAGCGCGCACCTGACGGGTGATCTTCTCACGGGAGATCTGCACGAAGGGTGCCAGGTGCGTGAGCGATATGCTCTGACCGCCGTACTGGTTGGACGCGACCTGCGCGATGATCTGCGTGGCGATGTTGCAGGCGGTGGAAAAGCTGTGGGGCTTTTCGATCAGCGTGCCGCTGATGACGGTGCCGTTCTGCAGCATATCCTCCAGGTTCACGAGATCGCAGTTGTGCATATGCTGCGCGAAATAGTCCGCGTCGTGGAAGTGGATGATGCCCTCCTCGTGCGCCTTAACGATGTCCTCAGGCAACAGAATACGGCGGGTAATATCCTTGGAGACCTCACCCGCCATGTAGTCACGCTGTACGCTGTTGACGGTGGGGTTCTTGTTGGCGTTTTCCTGCTTTGCTTCCTCATTGTTACATTCGATCAGCGAAAGAATGTTGCCGTCGGTGGTGTTTGCGCGACGGGCAAGGTTACGGGTAAAGCGATAGCGAATGTAGCGTTTTGCCGTTTCGGGGGCGTTTTGCTGAATGATCAGCGACTCGACCAGCTCCTGGATCTCCTCGACCGACAAGGCTCTGCCGATGTCGTTGCAGTAATCCTCAATCACGTAAGAAATGTAATCGATCTGGCGCTGCGTCAGCTCTGGCTTGCCCTCTCCACTCTCATTTGCCTTCTGTATCGCGCGGCAGATCTTCAAGCGGTCAAAGGTCACTTCCGATCCGTTTCTCTTGATAATCTTCATAAATTCTCCTCCTGTCCTTCTCACTCTCAAAATTCCATATTTTGTTACAATTTTTAATTTCTCACACAATATCTTGTGTCGCATCGAAGATTAGTATACCATAGACCGCATAAAAAGTAAAGCATTATTTGACGAAAATAATGCACAAATTTTTCGTTCACAATTTGTCTGCTTTTCCCTTTTTTCGTCAAAATGCGATAAAGCCGCACTTTCTGTGTGTCTTTCCGTCCTTTTTTCAAAAAGCGCAGAAAATATTTTCTTATTTATTTATAAAAGGGCTTGACATTAAGCCGCAAGCGTGGTAAAATATCCTAATGATGCGGGCAGCGAACACGCGCCCGTCTCCTTACCGCATATAAATTCTGTTCATGTATGCGGTCTTAAGTCCATAGGGAGGTGTAAATATGGAAAAGGTAATCAACTCTTACGAAACCCTGTTCATCGTTGACGTTGAGAACGGCGAGGATGCCGCCAAGGCTTCTGTTGCTAAGTTCACCGACATCATTGCGAAGAACGCCGAAGTCGTGGAAGTCGCTGATTGGGGCAAGCGCCGTCTTGCATACCCCATCAATGACAAGCCCGAAGGGTACTACACGGTCGTGACCTTCAAGTCCGAGCCCGAGTTCCCCGCTGAGCTGGAGCGTCTTTACAACATCGATGAGACCGTGATGCGTTCGATGGTCATCCGCCTTGAGTACGAGGCTGTGGCTAAGGCTGTCGAGGCACCCGTAGAGGAAGCTGTAGAGGTTGCCGCTGAGGAGGCCGTTGAGGCTGCCGAGGCTCCCGCTGCCGAAGAAGCTACCGAATCTGCTGACGCAGAATAATCAAACAAAAAATTCAGGAGGCGATTAGTATGTCGAGTTTGAACCTTAATAAAGTCGTGCTCTGTGGACGGCTGACCGCCGATCCCGAGCTTAAGCAGACCCAAAACGGTGTGGCTGTCGTAACTTTTACGCTTGCCGTCAACCGTAGATTCCAATCCCGTACCGCCGATGCCGCAGGCGGTCAGCAGGCAGATTTCATCAGCCTGGTTGCATGGCGGCAGACCGCTGAATTCATTTCCAAGTACTTCAAAAAGGGCTCCGCTTTGTGCGTGACCGGCTCGATCCAGACCAGAAGCTGGCAGGATCAGCAGGGTCAGCGCCGCTACGCCACCGAGGTCGTGGTCGACGAGGCTATGTTTGTTGACAGCCGCAATGAATCCGGCAACGCCGGCGGTTATACCCCCGACGCATACGCCGCTCCCGCTCCTTCCTTCTCTACCCCCGTAGCAGAAGCACCCAACTTTGAGGAGCTGAAGGCGGACGACGATCTGCCCTTCTGACAGATCACACATTTTAAATAGGAGGATTTCTGATCATGGATAGAACCGAAAACACCGCACGTCCTGTGCGCCCCATGAACCGCAAGAGAAAAAAGGTTTGTGTTTTCTGCGCAGACAAGGTTGCTTTTATCGACTACAAGGACACCGCTAAGCTTCGCAAGTTCATCAGCGAGCGCGGCAAGATCCTGCCCCGCCGTATCTCCGGCACCTGCGCAAAGCACCAGCGCGAGCTGAACACCGCGATCAAGCGTTCCCGTCAGGTCGCATTGCTGCCTTACGTTACCGACTAATGCAGATTGCATAAAACAAACCGCCGTCCGAAATTCGGACGGCGGTTGTTTTTTATTCTGCAAAGGGAACAGCTGCTTTTTCGGATCGCTTCCTTTTTATAAATAAGATCACAGCATCGGCGGCGAGCGCAAGTTCAGCCGCGATCAGCAAATAAACAAAGGTGTTCCCGATATAGGAATAGAGTGTACGCGAGGCGGTGGGGTGGACCGTGGAGATCGAAACGCCCTCGACAAGCGGGGGCTGCTCGGCGGCAACACTGCCGTTTGGCGCAATGATCGAGGAAATGCCCGTATCGGCACTGCGGATGATATAGCGTCCGCTTTCAATAGCGCGCAGTCGCGCCTGCGTGTGATGCATATACACACCCGCGGAATCGAGAAACCAGGAATCGTTGGTCGAAAGGCAGATGAGCTCCGCCCCATCGCGTACCGCATCCAACGTTAAATTTTCATAGATCGAATCAAAGCAAATCAGAGTCCCGACAGACCCCGCCGGGGTCTGCACGATCAGGCTGTCGGTGCCCGGGTCCAGATCGTCGGCAAGGATATTCATATCGGCAAGCGGTGGGATCAGCACCTCGATGACCGCGCGCATCGGCACGTATTCGCCAAACGGAACAAGTCGCTGCTTGGCATAAACGGTCGGTGAGATCGTGCCGTCGGGGTAAACGGTAAAAATACCGTTTAAATATTGCCCGTCCTCATAATGAAACGCGCCGCAACGGATGGTGACCTGATAGGTCATAGCAAGCTCGCGCACGTAAGTGCCGAGAGGATTGGTTTCGGTCAAGCTATAAGGCACAAAGGTCTCGGGAAAGACCACCAAACTAGCTCCCGCGGCCGCCGCCTCGGCGGTGTATTTTTCGTAAACGGCAAAGCTTTTTTCGTTGCTGCCGGCACTCCACTTGTTCGACGAGCCGACGTTGCCCTGCACCGCCGCGACCACGATTCCCTCGCCGTTTTGTGTGTCAGCCGTCAGATATCCGATCAGTCCCAAGCCCATATTGACCAAAAAGACAGCGGCACAGAGGGCAGCGGCAAGGCGCACCCGATCCAAATGGAGCACGGCGTACGCCAACAGCCCGTTGACCGCAACGATCGCAAAGGTGATAAAATAGGAGCCGAACAGCGATGCGCTGTGAAAGAGGATCCCGCACTCCGCTTGCCCCAACGCAAGCCGCGCCCACGGCACGCCCGCCCACGTCAGGGTCTGCGACCATTCGGACACGGTATAGACCGATGCAAAGAGCAGCGGCAGCAAAATGGGCAGTTTTTTGAGCATACGTGTGCGCGAAAATGCGACAAACACGGGAAAGATCAGGGCAGAAAATATTGTTTGCAAAAGAGAGAGTCCAAACCAGCAAATGGCGATCAGCACGATCGCCTCGCCCTTCGTGACCCCTGCGAACTCCATGGGGTAAAGCTCAACGAACCAATGCCAGATCAACAAATAAAAGATATAAAAATAGAGGAAGCCGAGCCCGTAAGCCTTTTTGAGGCTGATGTGTTCCTTTTCATTTTTGCCGAACAGATAAAACAGCATCGGCACCATCACGATCCATTGCAAAGCGCCAATCTTCGGGAAAAGCAGACACAACGCCATCAAGATGGCTCCAAGAGGCAGCAGTACGATGCGCGGCACGCGCGAGAGCGCCGCTTTTGCACGTGATAAAAAGCTCAAAAAAGCGGTTTTTCTCATACCGTTTGCCCCCTTTCTTCTTTTTAGACGAAGTCCTTCAGGAACCAGACCTCGCTTTGATCAATTGAAAATTCTTTGCCTGAAAGATAGCCAAGCGCACCCGTACCGTCAAAATCAAAGCGCAGTCGCACCGCGTAAAGCGCCTGGTGCTTATAGCCCTTGCTTCGCTCGTTGCGGTTCACACCGTACTTGCCGTCGCCGAGCAACGGATGCCCGATGTGCGCCATATGTGCGCGAATTTGGTGCGTACGTCCCGTCACAAGCTCGACCTCAAGCAAGGAATTGCCGTTTTTCTCAGCAAGCACACGGTAACGGGTGATGATGGTCTTTGCCCCCTTGAAGGGGTGGTCGGAGATGCGCACCTGATTGGCGTCACTATCCTTTAACAGATACCCCCGTAGCTCCTCGGCGCGGCGCTGCATCTTGCCCTTCACGGCGCAAAGATAGAATTTGCTGATCTCATTTTGACGGATCTTTTCGTTCATCACGCGAAGCGCCTCCGCATTCTTGGCGGCGATCACGATGCCGCCCGTGTTGCGGTCAATACGGTTACAAAGCGCGGGTGCAAAGGACTGCTCGGCATCGGGGTCGTACTCGCCCTTGCCGTGCAAATACGCCTTGACGTGCAGGATCAGCGTGTTCTCTCCCCCTGCGGTGTCCTCGTGCACGAGCACGCCGGGGCGCTTGTTGAGCAGCAGGATGTTTTCGTCCTCATACACGATCGACAGCTTCGGCTTGATCGCACAAAGCGCCGTGGTATCCTTTTCAGGGGAGTCAAAAAATTCATCGCGGATAAAGAGCGTGATCTCATCGCCCAGCGCAAGGATCTGATTTTCCTTCGCGCGCTTGCCGTTGAGCTTGATGCGCTTGGTGCGGATATCCTTATACATCAGCGACATCGGCAGCCCCTTGACCGCCTTGCTCAAGAATTTATCAAGCCGCTGCCCTGCATCATTCTTGCCAATGACAAGTTTTCGCATACCGTTTCCCCCTTTCTTTGATCTTGGCGGCAACGCGCCGCGCTATCACTTCCCGTTCATTATACTAAAAAATCAATTCTTTTTCAATAGAAAAGCAAAAAAATCGCAAACTTTGTTGACCATTTCCCCGCATCGTGGTACAATATAAAAAAGAAAACAAAAGAAAGGGATCGCCATGTCAAACGCAAAGCCGACCGTCGCCATACTCACGCTTGGCTGCAAGGTCAATCAATATGAAAGCGAAGCCATTGCGGAAAGCTTTGAAAAAGCGGGCTTTTCAGTACGCGGCGCGGATGAGATTTGTGACGTTTACGTCATCAACACCTGCACCGTCACCGCCGAATCCGACCGCAAGGCGGGCCAGCTTGCGCGCCGCGTGCACGCACGGAGCAAAAACGCCTTTGTGCTGTTGACAGGGTGCTTTACCCAATCGAATCCCGATGCTGCCGCCAAGATCGAGGGCGTGGACGACATTTGCGGCAACACCGATAAGCTCTCGGTCGTCGCCGCCGCACAGCGCCTGCTTGCATCGGCTCAAAAGTCCGTCGCGCCCACGGTGCGCGTGGGCGACGTGATGACAGCCCCCTTCGAGCCAATGGAGATCACCCGCTTTGAACGCACACGCGCCTATGTGAAGATTGAGGACGGCTGCGAGAACCGTTGCAGCTACTGCGCCATCCCCGCGGCACGCGGACGGGTGCGCTCCAAGCCCCTGGATGACGTCGTGCGCGAGGTTCGGGGACTTGTTGCCGGCGGATGCCGTGAGATCGTGCTCACGGGCATCGAAACAGCCTCGTGGGGACGCGACCTTGAGGGTGTAAACCTTGCGGATCTGTTGGAAGCGGTGGATGCCATAGAGGGCATCGGGCGCGTGCGCCTTGGATCGCTTGATCCGTCGCTGATGAAACAAAATTTCGTTGACCGTATCGCAAAAATTCGATCCCTTACCCCCCATTTTCACATTTCGATGCAAAGCGGCTCATCCGCGGTGCTTGCCGCGATGAAGCGCAAATACAACCGCGATCAGGCGCTCTGTGGCATTGAGCGCTTGCGCGCCGCCTTCCCCGACGCGGAGCTGACCACCGATTTTATCGTGGGCTTCCCCGGTGAGACCGATGCGGACTTTGCCGACACTATGGATCTTGCAAAAAAAGCCGATTTCCTTTCGATGCACGTCTTTGCTTACTCCAAGCGCGCGGGAACGATCGCGGCGACGTTACCAAACCAGATCCCGAACGCCGTGAAAAAGGAGCGCTCCGCCGCCCTGATCGCCCTTGGCGCCGAGCTGCGGCGTGGGCGCCTTGCGCGCGCGATGCAGACCCTTTCTCGCGAGGTGCTGTTTGAAACCTATGAAAACGGACTTGCCATCGGGCACACCGATTCCTTCTTGGAGGTGGCCGCGCCCTCGCCCGTTCCCCTACATTCCAAGCTCTGCAACGTGACGCTCACCGAGGCGACAAATGAGCGTTTAATGGCTGTGATAAACGAGGTGAAAGTATGAACTACGATGCATACGAAGCAGAAAAAAGCCGCCAAACGGTATGCAATTTCTGCCTTTTTGACACAAACGCGCTCGCGGCGCTGAAAAGCGATCTGTCGCTGTCGCTCTCGCCCGAGGCACTGCTTTTGTGCCGCGACCATTTCCGCATATGGGAGCGACGTGACCCCACCGTTGGCGACCTGCGTTTCATTAATGCGCTGGCTTCGCTTTGGCAGGATCTGCCCGATACCGCCGTGGTCGACTGCCCCACGTTCGAAGCAAGCGAGGATGCCCGTGTTTTTGCCGATGTCACGCGCAAGGCAGAGTCTCTCTCTCCCGCGCCTCACCATCTACCCTTTTTGATGGGCGTTGCGGGACAATATCTTTCCCGTTGCGGTATGATGCCACACCATAAAAATCTGCGGTGCGGCCACCCGACCGAGCTTGCGGCGCTCTACGGTGGCAATACTCCTTCCTTGTCGCTGGAGCTTGATGGCACAGCCGCTATGCTGAACGCCGAGCGCACCCCCTCTCCCTTCTCTGCCAAGGCGGTCTGCCTGCTTTTTCCGACGGGCAACGTGCCTTTTGCCGACGAGGTGGCGCAGTTTTTCGCTTCTCACCGCGCAATGGGGCTCACCCCCGTCGTCGCACCGCTTGACGAGGGGCTGTTCCCCCACCTTTTGAAGCTCGGCGGTGTGAGCCTTAACGTTTCCTTCTTCGCGGACTACCGTCCCGACGTCGGCGCGGCATCGCTGTTGCCGATCGGTCAAAATACAGTGCTCTTCCTTGCGCCCGAGATAGCTCTCACTCAACTGTTTGCCGAGCGCGTGCCCTTCGTATGCTGCGGTATGCAAAACGGCACCGAATGGCTGCAGATCTATCGCAACGGCGAGCTGCTGCTCTCCCTTTCCGCGCGGCTCCTGCGCGCGCTGCGCCCCTGCCGCTGTGTGCATCCCACAGTTGGCACGCACAACGAAAAGGCGCTCGCCCGCGCTTTGCGTGCATCAAACGACACCGCATTGGGCGGCATCACGATAGCGGGCGGCTGCGAGCAAGCCCTGCTCTCGCTGATCGGCGAGATGGCGGAACGCGGCGCTGATCTCTCCCACGCCACGGCGACCGCCGCCCTGGAGCTCCCCCCGATGCAAAACGCCGATGCCGTGATCTCCGAGGCGATGCCCTTGGTGCTGGACTATCATCGCATCCTCTCGGAGCTGGCTCTGCCCGCCTGCCATCACCGACAGATCGTGCGAAAAGACCTGAGTGAGCCGCGGCTTTCGGTCTTTGTCGCCGCAAAGCAGCAGACAGGGCGCGATGCGGACTTTGCCATGAAGTGGCACTCTGCCGCCGCGGCAAGGGATTTTGCCGCCCTTCGCGCGTTGCTTTATCCTTCGATTTGAGCACTTTATGATAAATCTGAAATTTTTTTCGAAAAAGTCTTGCTTTTTTCGTTGTGTTGTGTTATAATACGTATTGCTATTGAATTTTTGATGAAACGATGAGCACCCACGGGTGCGACAGGAGGTGTCAGATATGGCAAAGTGCAGTGTTTGCGGCAAGGGCGTTGTGTTCGGTCAGAATGTTTCCCACTCGCACCGCAAGACCAACCGTTCTTGGAAGCCCAATATCCGCAAGGTAAAGGCGATCGTTGACGGTACCCCCACCACGGTGGCGGTTTGCTCTCGTTGCCTGCGTTCGGGCAAAGTTACCCGCGCATAAGAGAGATGAAAGAGGAGTGACGTATGACGCCGCTCCTCTTTCTTATTGCATTTTTGTATTGACATTGAAATGCAAAAAACGTATAATTAGATTATAATGAAAGTTTCGGAGGATACGGATATGAAACTTGCCTTTATCGGAATGGGCAATATGGCAACGGCGCTGGCGCAGGGCTTTGTGCAATCGGGCAAGCTGCAGGGTGTCGACATCATCGCCTTTGACCCGTGCCAGGATGTTTTGAAGAAAAAAAGCGAAGAGATCGGCTTTACCGCCGCCGCTAGTGCCGCCGAGGCCGTTTGTGCCGCTGACACCGTGCTGATCGCCTGCAAGCCTCATCAGGTAGAGGGCGCGATCGCCGATATCAAGGATCTGCTTTCGGGCAAGGCGCTGCTGTCGATCGCGCTTGGATGGGATCACGCCCGTTACCAAGCAATTTTACCGAGCGACGTGCGCGTGCAGTTTATTATGCCAAACACCCCCGCCATGGTCGGGGAGGGCGTCTTTCTGTTTGAAGAGACCTCCACACTCACCGACAGCGAGCTTTGCTACGTCAAGGACCTGTTTTCTGCCATCGGCTATGTTCACACGCTCCCCTCATCTCTCATGGGCATCGGAGGTGCGATCAGCGGCTGCGGCCCCGCGTTTGTGGATCTGATGCTGGAGGCATTTGCCGACGCCGCCGTGCGCTACGGCATTCCGCGCGCGCTCGCGCTCTCTCTGGTCAGCGAGACCGTGCTTGGCAGCGCGAAGCTTCAGCAGAAAACGGGATTGCACCCCGGTGTGCTCAAGGATATGGTCTGCTCGCCTGCGGGCTCAACCATCAAGGGCGTGACCGCGCTTGAAAAAAGCGGCTTCCGCGCAGCTTGTATGAACGCGATCGAAGCCATTATGGAACAATGAAAAGAGGTATTGAAAATGTCTACATTCGATATTGGAAGCATCGATAAAAATTTAGAGGTCGCCGCCAAGGTCAAAGCCCCCGATCTTGTGCTTTACGACGTGCGCAAGCCCCCATTTCAGATCTACGGCCTCTATGAGCCGACGACCGAGCCATGCTTTAAGCGTATGCCCACAGAAACGGCAAAAGCGGTCAGTGGGGGGGTTCGCTCCCTGCACGTACATACCGCGGGCGGCCGTGTACGCTTTTCCACCAATTCCCCGTACGTCGTCATCAAAGCGGTCATGCCCTCTATTCATCCGATGAACCATATGCCGCTGACGGGCTCGTCGGGCTTTGACCTCTACGTCGACTCCTCTGACGGGATGCAAAGCTTGTACCACGGCACCTTCGTGCCGCCCAGAGACATGACAGACGGCTATGAATCTAAGGTCGATCTCGGCGAGGCAAAATGGCGTCATTTCACCATCAATTTTCCCCTTTACAATCCCGTGACTGCTCTTTACGTTGGTATCGCAGAGGGCTCCGAGCTTGGCGAGGGCGCCCCCTACCGCGATCTGCCGCCTGTTGTCTACTACGGCTCCTCGATCACGCAGGGCGGATGCGCTTCCCGCCCCGGTAACGCCTATACGGCAATGGTGGGACGCTTCCTTAATATCGACCACGTAAACCTCGGCTTCTCGGGCAACGGCAAGGCTGAGGACACGATGATAGAATATTTATGCACTCTGAAAATGTCCGCCTTTGTGTCGGATTACGACCACAACGCCCCCAACCCCGAGTATCTGCGCAATACCCATCAAAAGCTCTACGACGCGATCCGCGCGAAATATCCGACCGTCCCATACATCATGCTTTCCCGTCCCGATTATTTCAAGAACGTGAAGGATTCCATCGCCCGCAGGCAGGTGGTGATCGACACCTTCCACTATGCGGTCGCAAAGGGGGACCAAAACGTGTATTACATTGACGGCAGTTCGATCTTCCGCGGTCCGTTTGAGGACTGCTGCACGGTAGACGGTACCCACCCCAACGACCTCGGCTTTTCCAAAATGGCAGAAGCGGTGTATGCGGTTCTAACACGCGCGTTGCGTGATGAAACATTCCTCAAGAACTAATTTAAAAAGCGCTTTGGAGCGATGCTCCAAAGCGCTTTTTTCGATACCGTTATCTTAATTTTCGTTCATTCGGCCTCGCCGATGCAATTCAAAATATAGCGATCCGCATCCTCCTCGGACACACCGAGCACGTGGGCGCACTCACTGCACAGCAGGTGCTTGGCAAGCCGCCCGTACTCCAGATCGGTCACGGGAAAATGCTTGTGCGCGGCGGTCAGCTCCGCACGGCGCTTTTGAACGGTCTTGATCACCTTTACGTACCCTTGCGGATCAAGTCCGCCGATCTCGGTGCGGTAGATCTCACGGCGCTGCTTTTCCACGGGCACGGTCAAGGTCTCGATCTCGGGCATCGCCGCGATCAAGGCGTCGATCTCCTCACGCGTCATCAAGCGGCGCATCGGCACCCTATCGTTATCCACGGGGGTGTAGATGGTCGAGCTCATGGGATTGTTGACGGGAATCAGCAAATAAAAGGTACGCGTATCCTCTTTATCGTAGGGGGAAGGTCCTACCTCTGCTACGCGGCAAATGCCATTGATGCCATATACGATGTGTTCTCCAACCTGAAACATAATGCCCCCTCCTTATCAAGATAAACGTTTCCTTATCTATATTTTACCATAAAAAGAATTCTTATGCAAGGGACATTTTTCATAAAAAGAAGGCGAAATTTGTCGGTTATTCTGCTAGTTCCACCTTAAAAGAAAAGCACGCAGAGGCAATGCCTTTGCGTGCTTTTTCCATTCAAGATTTAATCGTCATAACCGTTGGGGTTGTTCGACTGCCAATTCCAGGAATCGCGCACCATATCCTCCAGGGTGTGCACGGCGTGCCAGCCGAGCTCCTGTTCCGCCTTTGCCGAATCGGCATAGCAGGTGGCGATATCGCCGGGACGGCGATCGACGATACGATACGGCACCGGAACGCCGTTGACACGGCTGAACGTGTTGACCATATCGAGAACGCTGTAGCCAACACCCGTACCCAGGTTGAAAATACCGATACCGTTCTTGCCGTATTGCAACGCGGCAACGTGTCCGCGCGCCAGATCGACCACGTGAATGTAATCGCGCACACCCGTGCCGTCGGGGGTGGGATAGTCGTTGCCGTAAACCGAAAGCTCAGCGCGCTTGCCAACGGCGACCTGCGTGATATAGGGCATCAGGTTGTTGGGAATACCGCGGGGGCTTTCGCCGATGCGGCCGCTCTTATGTGCGCCAACGGGGTTGAAATAACGCAATAAAATGATCTGCATTTCGGGATTTGCAAGGGCATAATCCTTCAGGATCTGCTCGATCATAAACTTGGTCCAGCCGTAAGGGTTGGAGCAATCGCCCGTGTGCATATCCTCGGTGATGGGGCACTTTTCGGGTGTGCCGTAAACCGTCGCGGAGGAGCTGAAGATCAGCTTGCGCACGTCGGCCTTTTTCATCGCGCGCAACAGCGCGAAGGTGGAGTCAATATTGTTGGTGTAATAAGCAAGCGGCATACGGACCGACTCGCCCACGGCCTTAAAGCCCGCAAAATGCACGACCGCGTCGATCTTATGCTCCGAGAAAATGCGGTCCAGCGCCGCCTCGTCTGCCACGTCCGCTTCATAAAGAGGCGTTTTCTTGCCCGTGATCTCCTCAACGCGCTCCATCACGCGAGGGGAGCTGTTGGCAAAGTTATCGACCACGACCACCTCGTGGCCTGCCGCGTACATTTCGACGATCGTATGGCTGCCGATATAACCGGCTCCGCCCGTTAACAAAACCTTCATAGTGACACCTTCTTTTCCATTAGTGCTTTTAGTATACCGCTTTTTACCCCATTTGTCAATGTCAAAACTGTAAAAAGAAAGGGTTTGTTTTGGGCTTTTCAGTCGTTTTTTGTATGCCGCCGCTCGCAGAGCGAAATTTCGCTGTAATTCTTGTAGATCGCCTGTGACGGCACGATGCCGCGCACCGAGGAAAGCGGATAGACCGTACAGCCCCTTCCAAGCACGGTGCCGGGATTGAGCACACAGCCACACCCGACCTCAACAAGGTCGCCGATCATCGCACCCACCTTTTTGCGACCCGTATCAAGCCTTTCTTCACTTGTACGGATCACAACGGCGCTTTTATCGCTCTTGACGTTAGAGGTGATCGCCCCCGCCCCCAGGTGCGCCTTATAGCCGAGGATCGAATCCCCCACATAGTTATAGTGTGGCACCTGTACACCGTCAAACAAGATCACGTTTTTCAGCTCCGTGGAGTTGCCCACCACGGCGCCCTTCCCCACGAGTGCGTTGCCGCGAATAAAGGCGCAATGGCGCACCTCGCTCTCCTCGCCGATGATACAAGGGCCGCTGATCGACGCGGTGGGCGCAATGCGCGCGCTTTTTGCGATCCAAATGTGCTCTGCGATCCGGTCGTAGCACTCTGCGGGCAGCTCCTCGCCAAGTGTCACGATCCATTCTCCTATATGCTCCAGCGCCTGCCAGGGATATTCGCATTTTTTAAAAAAATCCCCCACAACGGTATGCGAAAAGTCAAAAAGCTCCTCGGTTCTGATCTGATATTTCACAGCACGTGACCTCCTTTTTTCATCGCATCGATCACACCGTCAACACATTGCTCGCAAAGCGCCTCACTCTCTGCCTCCGCCATCACGCGCACCACGGGCTCCGTGCCGCTGGCACGGACCAGGATGCGCCCCTTATCCCCCAAAAGCGCCTCGGCACTGCCAACTGCCGCAAGCACGGCCTCGTCTTGCATCGCTGCTTGTTTATCGATCACACGCACGTTTTTCAGTACCTGCGGATAACGCACAAAGCCTTCGGTCAGCTGATGCAACGAGCGATTACTGTTGCAGATCTGCTCCATCAGCATCAGGGCGGTCAGAATGCCGTCACCCGTGTTAGCAAATTTGCTGAAGATCACGTGCCCCGACTGCTCACCGCCAAGGCAATACCCTTTGCTCGCCATACATTCGTAAACGTATTTGTCACCAACGGCTGTCTTTTCATAGCCGATCCCAAGCCGATCCAGCGCCTTATACAGGCCGAAATTGGACATTACCGTGGTCACGACGGTGTTTTGATCAAGCATTCCCTGCTCGCGCATATAACGCCCCATCACGTAAAGGATCGCATCCCCGTCCACCACGTTTCCAAGGTGGTCAACGGCAATACAACGGTCGGCATCGCCGTCAAAGGCAAAACCCACTTCCAGCTTTTCCTCAAGCACAAGGCGTTGCAGCGCCTCGATATGCGTGGAGCCGCAATCCAGGTTGATATTGAGGCCGTTTGGGCTGTTTCCGATCACGTAGGTGGTGGCGCCAAGCGCATCAAACACACTTTTCGCTATACTCCAGGCGCTGCCGTTTGCCGCATCGATGCCGATCCGCTTGCCACGGTAGGACACGGTCGCAAGCGAGATGAGATACCCGATATAACGGTTTCTGCCCGCCACGTGGTCGACCGCAACACCGATCTCTTCCCCCGTGGCAAGCGGTGCTTCCCCCTCGCCGTCCAGATATGCCTCCAATGCCGCCACGGTCGCATCATCCATCTTCTCGCCTCCTCCTCCAAACAGCTTGATGCCGTTATCGCAGTAGGGATTGTGGCTGGCGGAGATCATAATACCGCAATCAAAGTCCTCGGTACGCGTGACGTAAGACACACACGGCGTTGTGGTCACGTGCAGAATGTAAGCATCCGCACCTGAAGCCGTCAGCCCTGCCACAAGCGCATATTCGAGCGTATAAGAGGAACGGCGCGTGTCCTTGCCGATCACCACGCGCGCCCGATGCGCCTTGCCAAAATGAGCACCCAAAAACCGCCCGATCGAAAAGGCGTGCTCGGTCGTGAGGATGCGGTTGACCTCACCGCGAAATCCGTCGGTTCCAAAATATTTCCCCATCAATGCCACCTCCAAAAAAAGAAAAGCGCTGAATGCCATCCTTTTTAGTATATGGAAAAAGTGGGTGCTCGGTTCAAGTAAAAAAAGGAAACGGTACGAAAAAACTCGCACCGTTTCCGTATTTTTTGATCAAAGCACCTTCGCAAGGAAGGATTTCAAGCGCTCGCTCTTGGGGCTGCCGAAGACCTCCTCGGGCGAACCCTGCTCGGCAATCACACCGCCGTCCATAAAGAGCACACGGTCTGCCACCTCACGGGCAAAGCCCATCTCGTGGGTAACGATGACCATCGTCATGCCCTCGTTTGCAAGCTGCTTCATCAGATCCAGCACCTCGCCCACCATTTCGGGGTCAAGAGCTGAGGTCGGCTCGTCAAACAGCATCACCTTCGGGTTCATTGCAAGCGCGCGCACGATAGCGATGCGCTGCTTCTGTCCGCCCGACAGGGTCGAGGGGTAAACGTCCGCCTTTTCCTCAAGACCGATGCGCTCCAGGAGCTTCATCGCCTTTTCCTTTTCCTCGGCAACGATCTGCTCCTTGTTCAGCGTCGGCTTTTCTCCTTTTTTGAAGAACGCCCGCCATTTGTCACGTCTGAGTTGCTTGCTACGAATGATGATAGGGGCAACGGTGATGTTTTCCAACACCGTTTTGTTATTAAACAGATTAAACTGCTGAAATACCATGCCCATTTTTTGGCGATGAATATTGATGTCTACCTTGGGATCTGCAATATCGACACCTTCGAAGATGACCTCGCCGCCGGTGGGGTCCTCCAAGCAGTTCAGGCAGCGCAGCAGCGTGCTTTTACCCGAGCCAGACGCGCCGACGATGACGACCTTTTCGCCTTGCTTGATATCAACAGATACCGATCTCAGCACCTCAAGCTCGCCAAAGCTCTTCGACAGATCGCGCACTTGAATGAGGACGTTATTTTCCATTTGTCACACCCCCTTGGTTGCGATCGCTTTTCCCAAACTTCTTCTCGATGATATGCAGGATCTTTGTCAGGATCAAAACCACCACAAGATAAAAGACTGCGGCGATCAAGAGCGGGAACAGATAATCAAAGGTACGGGATTGGATCAAGCCGGGGATCTTACCCAGATCATAAATACCAACGTAGCCAACGATCGAGGTTTCCTTCACAAGCATAATAAATTCATTGAACAAGGGCGGCAAGGAGTTACGCACCGCTTGCGGAATGATGATCGTACGCATGGTCTGCCAGGTGGAAAGTCCAAGCGAACGTCCTGCCTCCATTTGTCCGTCATCAATGCTTTCAAAGCCCGCACGGGCGATCTCCGCCACGTAGGCACCGGAATTCAGACCAAAGGTGATGGCACCGATCATAATACCGTTATCCCAAAATGCAAATACGACGAAATACAGGATCATCAGCTGTAATACAACGGGCGTGCCGCGCACCACAGTGATATAAAAATTACAGATCTTTGTGGGAATTTTCAGCTTTCCCGTTTTTTTGTTGATGTAATTCACCATCGCCATGATCACACCCAGTGTGATACCGATCGCCGCGGCGATCAATGCGATCAGCAGGGTGTTGCCAAGACCTTCCAGATACATCTTCCAACGGTCCTGAACGATAAAGGCTTTGGCGAAGCGTGTCCATAGAGCTTCCATAAATCCTCTTTCCGTATATGAAGGGTGAAGGCGCAACGCGTCTTCACCCTTCGTCTGTTCTTTTTATTCAGCTGCGTTCAGCATCGTCTGTGCAGGCAGCTTATCCATCAAAATGGCATCGATACGGCCTGCCTTCAGGTCTGCCAGAGCCATTGCGTACTTCTCGTACTGCTTGACCTCAGCGCCTGCTGCCTTGACGGTCACGGTGATCTCTTCACCGGCATCGTTTTCGGTCTTGTAGGAGTATCCCTCTTCCTTGGTGGCGGCGGTGATGATCAGGTCGCCGCTGGTGCCCTGCTGTACGCCAACCTTCTTGCCGGCAAGATCCTTCACGCTGGTGATGGGAGCTTCCTTATCGGAAACGATGACCAGAGTGGAGCTGTAGTACACGTTGGAGAAATCCATCTTCTCGGCGCGCTCATCGGAAATGGTAAGGCCTGCTGCAGCCACAGCAAGACCGGTGTCGTTCTGCAATGCGGTGGGGATGGTGTCGAACACGATATCCTCAACCTTGATCTTCTTGCCCATATTGACGGCAACCTCATTCATGATCGCCATATCAACACCGACGACTTCATTTTCATAAATGAATTCGAAGGGAGCAAAGCCGGACTCGGTGTAAACGGTGATGACCTCGGTCGCAGTACCGAAATCCCAAGTGACCTTCAGATCGCCTGCCTCGGGCTTGGTTACGGTGCCGGTGGTATCCTCGGCATACTTTGCAAGATCGGTGTAGTAAGCCTCGTACTTCGCCATCGTGCCGTCAGCGACCCACTTGTCAACCACTGCATTGACAGCGGCAAGCAGATCAGCGGAGCCCTTCTTCACGCCGATGCCGAAATCCTCGGTCAGCAGGTCAGCAGCGTCCTTGGCAACGAAATCGTCATTTTTCTTGCCGCATGCAGAAAGCATCACGACAGAGGTTGCGAGCATCGCAACGACGAGCAAAAGTGTAAGTACCTTTTTCATGATATGTTTTCCTTTCAAAGCTTTGCCTTGATCATAGCAAGGCATATTTTGCCTTTCGGCTATACATATTATAGCGGATGACCGCCTTTCTGTCAAGGAGAAATTGTATTTTTATGAATAATAATGAAAGATTTTTAAATCACTTGTGAAAGAATCGCCTCATTCACGCGCCTCAAAAACCGAGGAAGCGATCGCTTCAGCCGCCTCGGCGGCACCGCCGTCGGCACCCACCGTGAGGTCACAAAGCTCCTCGTTTCGGTATTCATCATCAAGTGAAAGGATGCGGCAGGTCTTATCCCTTGGCGCAAGCGTGCGCGAAACGATATCCAAGATCACGCTTTCCCTTCTACGGCGCACAAAAATCAATTTAGCCTTGGAACGGTATCGGTTTTTCAGTGTCAGCGCACCGCAAATGTCAATGGGAAGCACGGCGATCTCCCCCGCCTCCACCACACGGTCAAGCTCGGCCGCGGCAGTGCCGAAATGATAGCCGCTGTAGACCGTTGTCTCCAAAAAAGCACCCACCTCCGCTTCGGCAAGGAAGGCTTCCTTTGTCAAAAAGCGATAATCGGTGTCGCTCTCTCCCTCACGGCGCGGACGGGTCGTGGCGGAGATCGGCTTTTTCATACCGTATTCCCGCACAAGGGCCGTGGCGATCTCATTTTTGCCGCTGCCCGTGGGACCGACCAGACAGATCACGCCGCCCTTGCTGACGTCGGGCTTTGGCGCTGCAGATGCCTCGCGCAAAATTTCAACAAGATGCAAAAAATCCGCATACGTATTCACCGAAAGCAAACCGGAGAGGTGGTTATTCCAGGGTTTTCTAAATAGCACGGGGTAGGTTGCGGGCGAGTGCGAAATATTATGCGCGCCGTCGTCAAGCAAAATATCAAGCCGCACCAGATCCTTGCGCGTGCCAAGCAAAATGTTCTCGGACGGTACCTCGGGGAAATCCTTTCGCAAGCGAAGCGCACGGGCGCTCATACACGCGGGCGGCACGGCAGACACAAAAAACACCTCCGCCACGTCACAAAGATCGCGCACGAACTCCTTCGCGCCCTTCAGGATCGGCTGCGAAGCCACAAAATCGGGATTTGAAAAATAGTGGATCCGTCGGTTGATCACCTCGTTGTTCCCTTCGCCCCAGCTATGGATATCGTAAACGCGCAAAGGGGGATCGATCTGCTCCTCACGGTTGAGCCACTCCAACGCGTATCCGTTACAATCGTACAGCACATCGTCCACGTCAAGTCCGATCTGCAATCTGTATTTTTTCATAAAGCGCTCTCTTTCTTTTATAGTGCTTTCAGTATAGCATACTTCTTGCTTTTTCGCAAGAGCAAGTGCAAAAATGCAAGGGGATGCACTCAAGGTCCCCTTTCAACAAGCTGTGATCCGCGGTAAACGGTCGACACCGCACAGCTCTTTATTCATTATTTAGCAATACTTTTTCATATCCTATTGACAAATTGGTAAAACAGTGTTAACATAGTAAACGAGGGTGACCTCAAATTTTTTGTGAAAGGAAAAACACTATGAAATTCATCGGCAATCTGATCTGGTTCCTCTTTGGCGGCCTTGGTGGCGCGCTCTCCTTCTTCTTCACCGGTCTGCTTTGGTGCATTACCATCATCGGTATCCCCTTCGGCAGACAGGCGTTCAAGATGGCAAGCCTTGTTCTCGCCCCCTTTGGCAAGACCGTCAACGGCAACTTCGGCTCTCACCCCATCGCAAACGTGATCTGGTTCCTCTTCGGCGGCTTTGCTATGGCGATCGCTTATCTGTTTGTCGGCTTGATCTTCTGCGTTACCATCATCGGTATCCCCTTTGGCAAGCAGGCATTCAAGCTGGCTAAGCTTGCTGCATTCCCCTTCGGCGCAACCATTTCTTAAGAACATACAAAATAAAAAGTGCCACATTCGTGGCACTTTTTTATTTTTCTTCCTTCACGGCGATCAGATCGGCTGCATAGGGCAACGACATGATCCAATCGCAAAGCACGTGCCACTCCGCCAGCTTGTGGGTGCGGCGCGCATAGTAAATGTTGATCAGATTTTCATAATTCATAGTCACAGTTCGCATTTGGTCAAACGAGGAGGGCAGCATCTGGATCATATTGTGCCAAGCCTGCTTATTGGTCTTATCCTCCACGAATTTGAGGCGCTCGCCTTCAAGATAAGCGATGAGCGCATCCAGCGCGGCAAGTCCGCCCTCATCGAGTCTGTCGTGCGAAAAGTCACCCCGTTCAAAGGGTTTTACGTGAATTTTATGCATCGTAGAGGTGGAATTGGCGACCGTGCCGACCTTATAGGTATCAAATTCCTTCCACCAATATAAAGGTGCGGTGATATCTACCGACACAAAGATCTGGCGCAGAAATTTGCGATGATCGCTCCCCGCGCGCGCAAGGCGCTTTGCAAGATCCAGGTCGTTTGGACCAAGCACATAATTTCCGTCGCTGTCGTAGGCGCTATCCATACGTGCCCAGCTGTTCATCGGGTTGCGTGCGCCACGAATGGCGTTTTCCATATTCATCACAGAGGTGCGTTCCACTTTCAGCATATCACTGACCATCCTTTTCGATCAAATTTTGTGCCGCCTTCACGACCGCATCGGCATCAACGCCTGCCGCCGCAAAGACCGTTTGCCCCGTTAACGGTGTTAAAAATCCGTTTTCTGTTCCCAAGATCGCATACTTTCTGTGTGCAAGTGCGCCGCGGCGCTTCAACGCATCGGCAAGGTTCATACCAAAGCCCCCAACGCGCAGCTCCTCCTCCAAAAAGATCAGATCTCCGCAAAGCAAAGGGGCGATCTGTGCAGATAAGCCCCCATACGGGGCGATATATTCGCAAAGCAGCACCTGTGTGGAGATGCCTGCGGCGCACAGCTGCTTTGCCGCCTTCAGCGCTTCTGCCGCAATACGTCCGTGCGTGACAATGGTGATCCTTGCCGCATCGGTATCCCCCCACGCGCGCACGCCGATCGCCTCATTTTCGGCATCGTGACTGTAAAAAGCTGCAACGATATCGGGATTTTCGCACCCACTGGGATAGCGGATCGCCGAAATGCCCGTATCAAAGGTCAGCGCCGTCTGCAAGGAACGGCAAAGCCCCGCTCGCGTGACAGGGGCATAAATACGCACGTTGGAAAGCTCGGAAAGCATCGCCACGTCAAAGATGCCGTGATGCGTGGGGCCGTCGCCGGGATTGAGACCCGCGCGGTCAATGCAAAGCACCACCGGGAGATCCTGCAATGCCGCATCGTGCAAGAGATTGTCATAAGCCCGCTGCAGGAAGGTGGAATACACCGCGACCACGGGACGAAGTCCCCCTGCCGCAAGCCCCGCGGCAAAGGTCACGGCGTGCCCTTCGGCAATGCCAACGTCGTAAAATTTTTTCGGGTGCGCCTCACGGAACACCTCAAGCCCCGTGCCGCAGCTCATCGCGGCGGTGATGGCACAGATCCTCTCGTCCCGATCGGCAATGCGGACAAGCTCGTTGCCAAGCGTTTCGGAATAACTCACCCCGTCAGGTGCCTTTCCTTGCGGTGCAAGCCCGTGATAGGCATTGGGATCCTGCTCGGCAGGGGCATAGCCCTGCCCCTTTTTCGTTTTGACGTGCAAGATCACGGCAGTGCCCAGCCGCTTCGCGTGGCGCAACAACGCCTCAAGCCCCGCGGTATCGTTCCCCTCCACGGGTCCGCGATAACGGATATCCATATGCTCAAAGATATTTTCCTTGTAAAACACGTGCTTGATACGGCGCTTGATAAAGCGCAACACCTTGTAAATCAGCCGCCCGATCAAGGGGATGTGCCGCAATGTGCTTGCGGTAAATTCCTTGGTCTTCAAATAATTGTGGGAAACACGCAGCTTGGAAAGATGGCGCGCAAGTCGACCCGTGTTAGGGGATATTGACATTTCGTTCTCGTTGACGATCACGATCAGCCGCAGATGGCGCGCACAGTTATTCAGACCCTCATAGGCAAGTCCGCCCGTCAGTGCTCCGTCGCCGATCACGGCGACCGTCCACGCATCGCTGCCCTTGCGGTATTCCGCCTCCGCCATACCGATCGCCGCCGAGATCGACGTCGAGCTATGCCCCGCGCCGAAGGCATCGTGCGGACTTTCCGTACGCTTGGTGAAGCCCGAAATGCCGCCCGCCTGTCGCAGGGTGTCAAACGCCTCTTTCCTGCCGGTCAGGAGCTTATGCACGTAGCTTTGATGTCCCACGTCAAAAATAACGTGATCCTTGGGGGAGTCAAAAACACGATGGATGGCAAGCGTCAGCTCGACCACGCCGAGGTTTGAAGCAAGGTGTCCCCCGTTTTCGCTAACACGGAAGACAAGATAATCGCGGATCTCTGTGGCAAGCGGCTCCATTTTGTCGGGCGCGAGCGCTTTCAGATCCTCGGGTGAGGAGATGCCGCCAAGCAACGGCCATTTTTCAAATTGTTCCAAGGCGATCTCCCCTTTCGTTGATATCTTATATCAGTATACCACACTTACAAATCTTTTGCAAGCCAAAAGAAATAAAAATCACGAACAGCGGCGTGCAGACTCTCGCCGTAAAGCAGTAGCCTCTTGCGGCGAAAGTGCCGCAAGAGGCCAGCTTTTAGCTTTCGGACGGTTTTTCTTCAACCGTTTTGCTTTTTTGGAACACACTGAGCACGGGATCGCGCATCAAAAGTAGCAGCACGCCATACACCGCAACGCAAGGCAGAACGATCAGCACGATGCCCCAGATGCCCTGCGGCGCCACCAGAGAAACGGCATACCCGACACCGCCCATAACCGCGGCAAAAATCGCATACCGAAGCAAGAGCTTGAGCACGGACAGCACGCGGATCTCACGGCGCACAAAGTAGAACTGCACCGCGCTGACCACAAGCTCAGCCACGACCGATGCAATCGCAGCACCCCGCGCGGCAAAGGCGCGAATGAGGAAAAGGTTGAGCACCACGTTGACCAAAGCGCCTGCAAAAACCGATACCGTCAGCAGCTTTTCGCGACCTGTGGGTACCAGATACTGCAATCCGATGACGTTGCTGCACCCAAGGATCGGGAACATCAGCACGAAGATCTGTATGATGGGAACGACCGGCTCAAACCCCGGGCCGTAGAATATGGGCACGAAGCGCGAAAGGATCAGCACAACGCCGACCGCCAAGGGCAGTCCCAGCGCAAAGACCAGACGGAACGAGCCAAAGATCAGTCGGTTGACCTCTTTTCGGTCGGTTCGCCACAGCACCGCCACGCGCGATGCCATCACCGCGCAAAGCGAGGTGACAAGTGCCATAAGTACGTTGATCAGGCGATGGCTCTGCTCATAATAGCCGTTTTCAAAGTCCGATTTTGTGATCAGACCGATCATCGTCTTATCCAGCACCGTATAGACCTGAATGGCAAACTGCGACACAAAAAGCGCAAGTGCGGGCAAGAGATGGCACAGCAAGCGAAGCCGCACACCGCGCACGCGCACGATGTAACGGCGCAAGCCGAAGAAGCTGAGCAAATGGGCAAAAAGCAGCAAGGCGCAATACAGACAAACGTAGATCACCAGATCCTCTTTTGTCTTGACGAATACAAAAATGCCGACCATCGCCAGAACACGCCCCACGGTGGTACAGGCGGCAATGGGTGCAAAGTTTTCCACACCTTGATAAAACCAGGTGACGTCCACGGCAACGGTCAAAATTTCAATGGCGGCGACCGCATACAGCAAGGGCGAGGACGACCTTGGCATAATGGTCAGGCAATAAATGAGGCACGCAAGCACGGCTCCGCACACGCGGAACAGCAAGATCTCAAAAAACAGGCGGCTTCGCTCCTCGGGGCGATCCTTCACACGCGCGATCTGCCGTTGCCCATAGATCGACGTACCCAATGCCGCGGCAAGCGCGAAATAGGACACGATCGACTGCGCGAACGAATACTGACCTATCCCCTCTGCCCCAAGCACGCGCGACAGATACGGGGTGGTGATCAGCGGCAGCGCGATGGCAAGGATCTGATAGATCAGATTGAACAGATAGTTCTGCGCAAAGGAGCGCTCGTGCGAAGCGCCGTCTTGCCTCAACATATCCGACCGACACGCGCGGTGTCGGCTCTTTTTTTGTTCCAATACTTCATATTATCCTTCTTATTTTTGTTTGGGATCCCAGCCCGGGCGGTAGACGGGATGCAAGCCCGTTTTGCCCGCCTTGGCATCGCGAATGCCCTCTTTGATGACCTTCAGCTTGGTGGGATTCAGCGACCGCAAGCCCGTGAGCAAGCGCATTCTCGCGCGGCGGCGAAAGGCGGTCTTGCCAAAGTGCTCCAAGTACATGATCAGCATATTGCGCGTTTCGTAATAGTCGCGCCAGGTGGCATTTTTGCTATACGGTGTGTTGCCCTGATGACAAAGCACACAGCGCGGCAGGCAAAGCATCTTGCCACATTGACGAACACGCAGCGCGTGCTCAAAATCATCGCTGTAAATGAAAAACTCTTTTCTGGTGACACCGACCTTCTCCAAAGCCGATCTTCGGATGCAGGTACCAATGTAAGAGAAAAAGTCGACCTCGAAATATTCCTTTTCGTATTCCGCTGTGGGCACAGGCTGATCGACTCTGCCCATTGCCCCCCTTTGGATGCGGCATCTGTGCCCCAGCGCATAGCCGTTTCCCGTATCCACGCTGCCGCAAAGTGCCGCGCACTCTGCCGCAAGCGCAGGATGCTTCTGGCAAAAATCGGCAAGCTGCTGCAGGGCATCATCGTGCGGGATCGCATCATCGTCCGAAACGAACACCCATTCGTGCTCGAATTCCAACGCCTTCGTAAGCCCTGCGGCAAAGCCGCCGCTTCCCCCCACGTTTTCGGGTAACGCGACAACGATATGGGCGATCTCACTCTTTTGTGCCGCCCACGCGGCAAGCATTTTGTCAGTGCCGTCGGTGCTGTGATTATCCACCACGATCACGGCGCGAGGGGGATGCGTCTGCGCCTCATACGCCGCCAAGGTCTTTTGCAGATCATCCTTTCGGTTGAAGGTGACCAGGACCACACAAATATCCATAAAGACTCCTTTCGCGCATTGAAGATCAGCGTTTAAATTTATCCAGCACGGCACGGCAAACGCCCTTCAAGGATAGCTCCGTGCTTGCAAACCATTTCTCACAAACGCGCAGCTTCCGGTGATGCACCCACACGTGCAGCAAACGCTCGCCAAGGTAGCCGTAAAGTCGCTTTTGCACCGCGTCGTAGTTGCTGATATCGGTGCGCTGCTCCACGTAATCAAGCACCGAAAACAGCCAATTACAGTATACGTCTGCCTGTTTTTTTGACATGATGAACATATTGCACTGATAGGTCCTGTGCATCGACATGACCTCATCGAAGCTCGCGAGATACTCGGGAAACAGCGCTTCGATCGCGCTTCGCGTGGTGGCAAGATCGCGCTCGCTCTCGCTGCGATGGCCCGTCAGATGCTCGCTCACGGTCTTGCGCCCCAGATGCACGCGGCGCGGCAGGATCACGTCGTACTCACAAAGGATCTTTTCAATCTGCTCGCCCGTGAGCACGTGGCGCAAATGGCGGTCAAGCGGCCGCGAGGAAAAATATCTGCGGTAATGGCAAAGCCCCACCACGTCCGCCTGCACGTTTTTCCAGACCCAGTAAAGGCCCGTGATCTCGCAATAGGAAGGATTTTTTTCGGAAATATGCTCACCCGTGTTGTCCTGCAAAAAGCCGAGCGGCTCCTTGCCCTCGCTGCCGACCTGCAGGGGGCGGTAGATCGCGGACAAACGCGGCGAGAGGTCAAAGTGCTTATGCGCCGCCACAAAAATCTGAATATCGGGCATACGTGATCCCCTTTCGTTATTTTGCAAAGAAGCGGAAGAAGGCGGTCTCCCAATACCCCGCGGCGGTAAAGTTCAGCGCCGCGCCGTAGCGAACGCCCTCAAAGGTGCGATTGAAGGTATAAATATGGTCGTTGACCACGGCGAGCTTCCCTTCGGTCGCCACCGCGTAAAAGCCCGTAAAAAATTCGCGCATTGCCGTGACCGATCCGACAAGAAGCACTGCGATGAGCAGAAAACAGAGCACACGTGGCACTCTTTTTTGTGCAGGAACCTCACAGCGCAACGTGATCACATCCTCGTGCTCGAACAAAAATTGTATGGAAAGGATCATGAAAATGAACACCGTCGGGATCGAAGCACGCATACAAAAATCAAAGGCGGTGCCGATGCTGAACAGTGGGCAGAAAATGGCGGAGAAAAACGCCACGCGGTACAAAAGTGTTTTGCGGTAGCCCCACGCCAGCAGCGCAAGGTAAACAACAGCCTCCAGCAAAACAGCGATCAGATACTTGCGGTTGACCTCAAGGTTGGAATTGCCCCACAGAGCAAGCACAAGCAATGTGGCACCGACCACGGCGGCATAGATCCATTCCCGCTTTTTCAGATACAGCAGCACCGCGATGCCGACAGCGATCGCCGCGAGCGCAAGCAGTGCGCCAAGCGCCAGGCGGTCGGGCTCGGAAATGAGCAGACCGCGATCTGCCGAAACCGCAAGATTTGTCATATAATAGGTCAGCCAGATCGGCAGCAGGATCGCCGTAGCGATCAGATTTTGCGGCGTGAGCACCTCTTTTAAAAGCTCGGGGATGCGCTTTTCACGGCAAGCGCGCACCGCCCTGACGATCAAGGTGACCAGCATATAGACCGCAAGCCCGATGCAAGGCAGAGGCGCGCACGCGGCGCAAAGCACCAGCAAAAACGCGTAATTTCGCATTTTCTTTTCGTGTAAGAAGCAGATGATCGTCAGCCACGCAGGGATCGCCTGATTGAACACCCAGCCAAGGCAGGCCGCCATCGAGGTGTACTGATACGAGGTCCACCACTCCAGGTGGTAGGGGATCTCCACCCCGAAGATCCGATGGCACAGCGCGCCGACGATATCAAGGCCGCTGAAGCCGATGAAGATCGCCAACGTGATGAAAAATCGCTTCACCGAATGCGCGCGCACGTACAGCAAAACGAGCAGCACGATCACCAGCATATTGAGGATCGACCACACGAGCAGCGCGATGTTGCCCACCGCAAAAGCGTGACCGATATCCGCGCCAAAAAATGCGGCGAGCTTGCCGAAAAGCGCGGCGGGCAGCCAAAAGGCGATATAATAGACCAACGCGCTGCCCGACACGTTATAGACAACAGGCCAGTCGAAGCGGATCAGATCGCGGAAGATGGCGTTTCGCGCCGCCCAGTCGCTGCTTTGATAATACAGATTGCCAAGGCCCGACATCGCGCACCAAAGCGAGATGATCAAAAGCAGCACCAAGAGCTGCCAAGGGCGAAGAGAAAGCTGATATTCTTCGGCTTCTTCCTTTTCCCGTCGGATCGACCATATGTATGCAAAAATGAGCAGCGCCGCGACGGGTAAAGCGACCCACAGCCGCAGGAAGCCTACGGCAAACACAAGCGTCGGCAGCGCGAGCAGCAAAAAAGCAATTTTTTTGAGCTTTGAATAGGAGAACGTCATCGCTTTTCACCTTTCAACAACAAACAAGATGGCATTTTAATACATTATTTATTATATCACCGATAAAGGAAGTTGTCAACCGCATACAAAGTCAAAGACAAAATACCATTGCTAATCTGCTCCTTCGATGGCATATGACTTTTATTGGTCGCGGATGCTACTCATCCGTCAGGCTTCGCCTGCCACCTTCCCTCACAAGGGAAGGCTACAAAATTTGCCGCTTTCAACAATGGACGGATATAAAATCTTTTTTCGAAGATATCGTACACATTCCGTCCGTTGAAAGTTTATGGACGCTGCTAGCCTTCCCTTGTGAGGGAAGGGGGACCGCGTTAGCGGTGGATGAGTAGTCAATACCATAAAGAAATACTTGCAATTGTCAAAATTTTGTGATATACTGAAAAAGCCAAACAAAATTGTATATTGCATCGTATAAGACGAACTCTTTTTGCAAAGGGCGTATTATACCCTTTTGGCGTTGCTTCACATTCTGCTTGCGAATTTGATAAAAATGCAAATTCCACGAGTAGAGTGTGCTTACAATTTTTGTTCGTTCTTGCTCTATACAATTTTGTTTGGCGACAAATCGGAGTTTGCGTTTTTTGGCGTTAACTTCGGTTAGCGCCTTTTTTATATTTTAGGAGGGAAAGACGATGAAAAAACTGCTATCCGTACTGCTTTGCCTGCTGCTCGGCGTGCTTTTGAGCGTCGGGCTTGCGTCCTGTGACGAGGGCAACACACCAAACGAGGACGGCACGCCGCCCACCACATGCCAGCACCGCGACGCGGACGACGATTCCCTTTGCGACAAGTGCAGCGAAAGTTATACCGACGGCACAGACAGTACACCGCCCGCACATACGCACACGTGGGGCGAGTGGAGTGTCACTACCCCCGCGACCTGCCAAACCAAGGGTGTGGAAACGCGCTCTTGCTCTTGCGGCGAGAGCGCAACGATGGAAATACCCGCGACGGGTATTCATTCTTATAATTCGGAAGATATCTGTATCGTTTGTGAGAATACATATATGGATTTAGGCATTAAGTTCTCGTTACAGGGAAATGCCTATACTGTTACCGATTACACGGGCAACGCCGCAGAGGTGATCATACCGTCAAAATACAAGGGTGTGGCTGTCACCTCCATCGGCGAGGAGGCGTTCCGCTATTGTAGCGGGCTCACGTCGATCACGATTCCCAATAGCGTCACCTACATCCACTTTTTTGCGTTCGACGGTTGTAGCGGGCTCACCAGCATCACCATTCCCTCTAGCATCACCTACATCGCCGATAATGCGTTCTCTGGTTGCAGTGAGCTCACCAACATCACCCTCCCCAACAGCGTCACCTCCATCGGCTCTTTTGCGTTCTACGGTTGCAGCGGGCTCACCAGCATCACCATACCAAGCAGCGTCACCTACATCGGCAGTTCTGCGTTCTCCGGTTGCAGTGGGCTCACGAGCATTACAGTAGACAGCGGAAACACCAAGTACCATAGCGCGGATAACTGCCTGATCGAAACGGCAAGCAAAACGCTGATTGCGGGTTTTAAAAACAGCATCCTCCCCACAGACGGTAGCGTCACCTCCATCGGCTCTTTTGCGTTCTACGGTTGCAGCGGGCTCACGAGTATCACCATCCCAAGCAGCGTCACCTCCATCGGCTCTTATGCGTTCAGAGGTTGCAGCGGGCTCACTAGCATCATAATCCCCGAGGGCGTCACCTCCATCGGCGATGATGCGTTCTCTGGTTGTAGCGGGCTCACAAGCATCACAGTAGCAAGCGGAAATACCAAATATCACAGCGCAGAAAATTGCCTGATTGAAACAGCAAGCAAAACGCTTGTGCTTGGTTGCAAAAACAGTGTCATTCCCTCCAACGGCAGCGTGACGAGCATCGGCGATCGTGCGTTCGAGGGTTGCAGCGGGCTCACCAGCATCACCATCCCAAGCAGCGTCACCTCCATCGGCATGTATGCGTTCTACGGTTGCAGTAACCTTGAAAGTATCACCTTGCCCTTTGTGGGAGCAACCTTGAGCAGTACAAAGAACACGCACTTCGGTTATATCTTTGGCGCAAGCTCATATAGCGACAATAACAACTATGTGCCTGCATCTTTGACGACTGTTGTGATTACGGGTGGAACATCCATTAAGTCTTCTGCGTTCTATAATTGCAGCGGGCTCACATCCATCACCATTCCAAGCAGCGTCACCTCCATCAGCTCTTATGCGTTCAAGGATTGTAGCGGGCTTGAAAGTATTACCGTAGCAAGCGGAAACGCCAAGTACCATAGCACGGGTAACTGCCTGATCGAAACGGCAAGCAAAACGCTTGTATTTGGTTGCAAAAACAGTGTCATTCCCTCCGACGGCAGCGTCACCTCCATCGGCTCTTATGCGTTCAGAGGTTGCAGCGGGCTCACAAGCATCACCATCCCAGATAGCGTCATCTCCATCGGCTCTTATGCATTCGACGATTGTCGCGGCATCATTCAAACAGAAAACGGCGTCTCCTACGTAGATAAATGGGTAATTGATTGCGACACAAGCGTTACATCCGTTACGCTACGCGCAAACACCGTTGGTATCGGCCCTAACGCGTTCCACAGTTGTCGCGGTCTCTCATCCATCACTATTCCCAATAGCGTCACCTCCATCGGCGATTCTGCGTTTCAAGACTGCCGCAACCTCACGAGTATCAACATCCCCAGCAACGTCACCTACATCGGCTCTTATGCATTCGACGATTGTCGCGGCATCATTCAAACAGAAAACGGCGTCTCCTACATAGATAAATGGGTAATTGATTGCGATGCAAGCGTTACATCCGTTACGCTACGCGCAAACACCGTTGGTATTATGGATGGTGCGTTTGCGGATTACAACAAACTCACCAGTATCACCATCCCCGAAGGTGTCACCTACATCGGCTCTCATGCTTTCTACGATTGCAGCGGATTGACTTCGATTAAATACCGCGGCACCGTGGAGCAATGGAATGGGATCACCAAGGGTGATTATTGGAACGATAACACCGGCGATTACACCATCACCTACAACTACACGGGCGAGTGATAAAAAAGCCTTCTCCATGCGGGCCAAACTCGCCGTTGGCGAGTTAGCTCAAGCTTGCCTTGACGGCTTAACACCGTCAATTTGCTTCGCAAATACCGTCAAGCTTGGATTGCTTCCCCTCGTGGCAGGCACTTCGTTAGCCTTCCCCAGCGGGGAAGGTGTCAACCGAATGGTTGACGGATGAGGAGGAAGACGTAGTACAGAACAAGCCGGCTCTCCTCATCCGTCGGCTACGCCGCCACCTTCTCCGCTGGAGAAGGCGAAAATTTCCAACGCCGAGGAAGGCAAAGTATCGTTTGCCTTTGCTGAAAATTTCCATTACATATGAAAGCGCCCCACGCGAATGCGTGGGGCGCCTGTTTTTGTTTTTGATCGTTTTGGTTTGCTTATTTCGCGTAATCGACGGCGCGGCTTTCGCGGATCAGGTTGACCTTGATCTGACCGGGGTACTTGACCTCGTCCTGGATCTTCTTCGCCATGTCGCGTGCGATCAGCTTCATGCCCTCGTCGCTGACGTCCTCGGGCTTGACCATCACGCGCAGCTCTCTGCCCGCCTGAATGGCAAATGCCTTCTCAACGCCCTCAAAGCCCTTGGCGATCTCCTCCAGCTTTTCAAGACGCTTGATGTAGTTTTCCAGATCCTCGCGTCTGGCACCCGGACGGGACGCCGAAATGGCATCGGCTGCCTGCACCAAAATGGCGATAACGGTCTGGGGCTCAACGTCGTTGTGGTGCGCTTCGATGGCGTGGACGACGTCCTTGTTTTCCTTGTACTTGCGCGTCACGTTGACACCAAGCTCAACGTGCGTGCCCTCCACGTCGTGGGGGAACGCCTTGCCGATATCGTGCAGCAGCCCCGCGCGCTTCGCCGTAGCGGCGTCAACGCCAAGCTCCTCCGCCATGATGCCCGCAAGGAATGCGACCTCGATGGAGTGCTTGAGCACGTTCTGACCGTAGCTGGTACGGTAGCGCAGTCTGCCAAGGAGCTTAACAAGCTCGGGATGCAGATTGGGGATGCCCACCTCATAGGTGGCGCGGTCGCCCGCCTGCTTGACCAGTGCCTCGACCTCGCGGCGGCATTTTTCCACCATTTCCTCGATACGGGCGGGATGGATACGGCCGTCGGCGATCAGACGCTCCAGCGTCAGTCTTGCCACCTCGCGGCGGACGGGATCAAAGCCCGACAGCGTGATCGCCTCGGGGGTATCGTCGATGATCAGCTCCACACCCGTCAGCGTTTCCAGCTTCTGGATGTTACGGCCCTCACGGCCGATGATGCGTCCCTTCATTTCCTCGCTCGGGATCTGCACCACGGAGATGGTGGATTCCGCCACGTGATCGGTGGCACAGCGCTGAATGGCAAGGGACAAAATGTTGCGTGCCTTGGTGTCTGCCTCGTCCTTGAACTGGGTCTCCAGCTCGTCCAGACGTTGCGCGAGATCGTGCTTGACCTCACCCTCCACGCGTTCGATCAGCTCCTCCTTGGCTTCCTCTGCGGTCAAGCCCGCAAGGCCCTCCAGGACGTTCTGTTGCTGTGCAAGGGTCGCATTGATCTCCTCGCGCAGCGCATCGTTTTCGCGGATCTTTTCTTCCAAGAGCTCATTTTTACGGTCAAGTGTTTCCGACTTATGGTCCAGATTTTCTTCCTTCTGTGTCAGACGTCGTTCCACACTTTTCACTTCTTCACGGCGTTCCTTCAAATCGGCCTCAGTCTCGTTACGCAAACGCAGCATTTCTTCTTTGACCTCGATCAGGCGCTCTTTTTTCATCGCCTCTGCCTGCTGCGCGCAATCACTGAGAATGCGCTTCGCCTCTGCTTCTGCCGAGCCGATCTTCTTTTCCGCGATCATTCTGCGGACCAAGAAACCGACAACAGCGCCCAAAGCAAGAGCCGCCGCGATCAAACCGATTGCAAGTCCAATTGGCAACATCGTTCTTCCTCCTTTTTCAAATTTCAATTTGATTTTCTTATATATACAAAAGAGATATTTCTTCACCGCCATTGTATACATTATAATATTATACACCTTTTTCATAACAATGTCAAGGCGTTACGGGCGGTTTGCGTTGGATTTTTACAAAGTTTACCTCGCCCCCAAAGCGCTTTTTGCAAGCGAAAATATTGACAAATCGGGGCGAATGCTGTATAATGAATCCGTTGACCTGTCAACGAAAGAAATGGGGAGGATATTTGCCGTGGTCGATCGTTATGAGCAGTTTTCCGGGCTTATTTCGGGTGCTTACAGACAGATTCAAAAGCTTGAGCGCGAGGAAATGGAAAAATATGGCTTTAAGGGAGCCTTCGCGCAATATCTGCTGGCGATGAACCATCACCCCGAGGGGCTGACCGCCGCCCAGCTTTGCGATGCCTGCGACAAGGACAAGGCTGCCGTTTCGCGCGTGCTTGCCGAGATGGAGGAAAAGGGTCTTGTGCAAAAAACGGGCGAGGGGGCGCACGCCTACCGCGCTATGCTGATGCTGACCGATAAAGGACATCATGCCGCCGATTTTGTTGCAAGGCGCGCGATGATAGCCGTTTCAAAGGCGGGAGAGGGTCTTTCCGATGCCGATCGCAAGATCTTTTACGCCGCGCTGGAGCTGATCAACGTCAATCTCAAAAAGATCTGCGATGACGGCATTCCCGACACTATATAAGTGTAAAAAACGCGTTTTTGCATACCGTTATGCCACTTTTTTCATTGTCTCCAACGACACAATGCATCGATATAGATCCGCTTACTCGTATCTTCGATATCCTAAAACGAGTGGATCTATATCATATCGAACTGAGCGCAACGAAACATATCGACAAATAAATTTTTGCATTTTTTAAAAAGGACAGAGAGCTTTACGTTCTCTGCCCTTCTTTTTTCACAAGAATGTACTCCGGATTTTTCAGCAATATCCCCTCTGCGGTAACCAGAAGCTCCACCTCATCTTCAAGATGAAAAAGATTCCTCATCTCTTTTGGGATACATATTCTTCCAAGCTTATCTATTTCTTTTTTGATACCGACGCCTTCCACGATTAGGACCTCTCTTATTTTTTTATTTTGTCTTGTCATAGGACAACATAATTTTGAAAGTAGTATATCATAAAAAGTGTCTTATGTCAAGACATAACATACGAACGGAGATTTTGTTGTGGCAAGAATCATAGATGGAGAAAGCAAAAATCTGATTGGCGGAAATCTGAAGAAGCTGCGTGGAAAATTGAAGATCAGTCAGCAAGAGCTTTCCAACAAGCTTGAGCTGCTTGGAGTCTATGTTTGTCGCGGCTCCATTTCGAGAATTGAAGATTACTCTCGCACCGTCACCGACATTGAACTTTTTGCGATTGCAAAAGTACTGGGTGTCGATCCCAAAGAACTTTACGGCGAGCAATAATATGAAATGATAAAAAGGACAGAGAGCTTTGTGCTCTCTGTCCTTTTTATTACACGCCGTTTTTGTTTTTATTCAACGTCCGCTTGATAGACCTCAAGCTCCATAATGTGGAAGTTGGGGTTGTTCGGGATCGAGCAAAGCACGCCGATGACCTTGACGTATCTTGCCTTCACGCCCTTCTCAAAGTGCCAGCAGTTGCCGCCGCATTCCTTTTCGACGGAATCGTCGTTCTTCTCGGCAAGCAGGGTGTATTTTACACCGTCCTCGCTTGTATAGATCTTATAGTGATAATATCTGTTATCTCTGTTAAAGCACAGTACGTAGATCTCTTCAAGCGGTACGACCTCGCCGAGGTCGAGCTGCAGCCAGCCCTCGTCCCCGTCAATATCAACGCCCGCATAGGAGTTGCGATCGCCGTCGTTGATCCGCTCGGGAAGGTCGCACCCGTTCAAGCGATTGCCGCTTGCCGCTTTACCTGCGGAGCACAGATGATCCTTGTTTTTGATTGGAATGTACGGCTGATACTCGGCTACGGTCTGATCGACCCAGCTTTCCACCTCTGCAAGAGTCGGCAGCTGTTCAAAGGTGCTTTCCTTCAAAACCTTTTCAAGCTCTGCCCATTTTGCTTCCAACTTCAAGCGCAGCTCGGCAGGCTTTTCCTGCATACCGTAATAGCAGCCGTTTTCGCGAACGTGCTTGATTTTTTCCTGCAAGCAGCGGCGAATTCCCTCGCGTTGCGTGATCTCGGCTTCCAGCGCTTTGTCCGCCGCCGTGATGACCGCCGCGCGGTTTTCATACAGCCACAGGGCAAAGGGCTTGAGGGTTCTTGTACCCGTTGCGGTATGCTGATCCTTACCCGTGACGTCCTTTAAGGGATAGGACGTGTGGCGCGCAAACAGCGCCTCGCAAGTATACATATCGGCGATCACGTGATCGCTTTCGAACATATCCATATACGTTTTCACGCAAGTCGCAAGATCCTTCAGCGCCAATGCATAGGGCTTGATCTGCTCGTGCATCGCGACCGTTTTGAACTTGCTTCGATCCAGCAGCGTGTCGCACGCGTGAATGATCTTGTCGATCTCAAGTGCAACGGCATCGGCGTTTTCCTTGCTGATCTCTTCCTTGAACGCCGTGATCGCGTCGATGAGCGCGGGCGTTCCCTCTCCCTCATCGCCTCTCTTGTTGTTGTGATTGGTAAAGATGAGCATCGCATCGGAAAGCTCCTCGGTATCCATCACGTATTTCATCGCGTTTTCGTAGACAGCAAACGCGTCATACGCCTTCAAATTCCACGTGTATTGACAGACCATCGGGATCACGGTCTTATTGAACTGCGCCCATTGGAAGGGATTGGACATCATTCCGTAAATATCGTTGGGATCAAGATCGGTCCTGAAATTAACGATCGGTCCAAAGTCGAGCACGTTGCCGCGGTCGACAGTGGGAAAATTGGTCCACTGCAAGGGCGAACGCCTCTTTTGCCCTTCACGGTAACCCGTTTCGGCGCACACACCCTCGGTCTTAAAGCGATCTGCCATTTCCTGATCGGTGTCGCCGAAGCAGCGCGCACCCGTTGTGATGATCTGCACGTTGCTTCTGAAATGAAGATCATAGTAGGAAACTTCCTGATACTCATACGCTTGCGTGTAAAATCTGGGGAAGCTCTTTTTCATCCAACCGAGGCTATAGCTGGCAGGGCAGAAAATAAGATCGTAGCAATCGCCCTTTTCCCGACACCAATCGGCAATAATGTTCACGATGGCGGTGGTTTCCGCCAAGACCTCCTCGGTCAGTGCCTCGCCGGGATTGTAAATGTTTTTCCAGGGTGTATGCAGGGTTCTCGGTCCGTAGTGAACGTCATCGAGCAAAAGGCCGAAGGTCCTGACACCAACGTCGTACATCTGCTGGAACTTTGCCTTGAGCAAATTGATGTCGGAGCCGGGAACATTTTCATCTCCTTCCGTATAACGGATGCCGTTTTCACCGCAGTCGGCACCGCCGGTATAGCCAAAGCAATGCGCCGTCCAAACAAGATCCGCCTTATAGCGACGTGCGGTCTCGGCAGCGATCTGAATATTTTGAATATTATTTTCCGCATCCTGCGACGCGTCGGGGTACAGCTCCTTCCACTGCTTTGTGTGGTAGGGATCGTCCTTTGGCGCATAGACCAGCTTGTTCATCTTGAAGTCCGACCCGAACTTGATCAGCTCCGCCTTCTCCGACCAGCTCCACGGAAAGCCGTAATAGCCCTCGATCAGTCCGCGGAACGCCATATCCGCAAAATCGTTGATCACAAAGCCTCTGTATTTCCCCTTCTGCTCGATCTGGGGCTTGATGAATTTGACCATCGTGAGTCCGCGGAAAAGTCCTTCCGCATTATTGCCGATGATCGAAATGCCGTTGCCGTCCGCCACGATCACGTGCGACTCGCTTTTTGAGAGTGTCGCATTGCTGATCTTGTCGCCGTAGGTTTCCTTGATCCAAGCGCCGACCTCATCGTTTTTGTCGTTACTTGTCAGGTACAGATTTGTCTTTGCACTATCCGCCCCATTGGCAAAGGTGACGTTCTGCTCGCCAAAAATTTCTTTGACGTAATCGACCGTTTCAGCATCCAGCGACCCGTCGGCGCAGACCACGTTGATCGCCTCGTTGTAATCATAATATTTATTCTGATATCGAATACTGTGGGGAGACGGAATGATCTCATAAACCACGCGTTTCATATTTCCACCTCTTTTATGTGATATAGAAATAGGACGGGCAGCAAAGCCGCCCGTCCTACCTACTAAGCAGCGCCGCGTTGCGGTGCTGTTTATTTTTGATTAGATCTCAGCAAAGTACTTAATGGTGCGAACCATCTGGCTGGTGTAGGAGTTCTCGTTGTCGTACCAAGAAACGACCTGAACCTGGTAGGTGTCGTCGTCGATCTTTGCGACCATAGTCTGGGTAGCGTCGAACAGAGAGCCGTAGCGCATGCCGATGATATCGGAGGAAACGATCTCCTCGGTGTTGTAGCCGTAGGACTCGGTAGCAGCAGCCTTCATAGCAGCATTGATACCGTCAACGGTGATGTCCTTGCCCTTGACAACAGCAACCAGGATGGTGGTGGAGCCGGTGCAGGTGGGAACGCGCTGAGCGGAGCCGATCAGCTTGCCGTTGAGCTCGGGGATAACAAGACCGATCGCCTTAGCAGCACCGGTGGAGTTGGGAACGATGTTCTGAGCACCTGCGCGAGCGCGGCGAAGGTCACCCTTGCGGTGAGGACCGTCAAGGATCATCTGGTCACCGGTGTATGCGTGAACGGTGGTCATAATGCCGCTCTGGATGGGAGCGAAATCGTTGAGTGCCTTAGCCATGGGAGCGAGGCAGTTGGTGGTGCAGGATGCAGCGGAGATGATGTTGTCCTCTTTGGTGAGGGTGTTGTGGTTTACGTTGTAAACGATGGTGGGCAGATCCTTGCCTGCGGGAGCAGAGATAACGACCTTCTTAGCACCAGCGTTGATGTGTGCCTGACTCTTCTCCTTGGAGCAGTAGAAGCCGGTGCACTCCAGGACAACGTCAACACCAAGCTGTCCCCAAGGGCAGTTGTTGGCGTCCTTCTCGGCATAGATCTTCA
>JAGALS010000004.1 GCA_017625065.1 Clostridia bacterium
CGCCATCGAGGTCGCGTGGGACAGAGGCGACGTAGATACCCTTAACAGCTACTTTGGATATACCATTCAAAATAATCGCGGAAAGCCCACCAATTCGGAGTTTATCGCGATGATCGCGGTTGAAATATAAGTTATATTAAGTGAAAGGCGCTCGGCGAATATCGCCGAGCGCTTTTTTGTTTGAAATCTCTCCCGGCTACGCACTGCTAAGAAGCGCAGATTTGGATGCAGAATTTGCTTGCGCGGGGCGAAGGCGTAGTAGATCTACGTCGAGCTTCCCCGCGCAAGCAAATAATCCCCCACGACCGTTGGTCGTGGGGGATGTTCAGCGCCAAATATGCGTTTCTTAGTGGACGATGCAACGCTCGGTATCCTTATCAAAGAAATGGATACGGGAGGTATCAAGGGCGACCTCGATGGTATCGCCCGCGCGGCTGGTGGAGCGAGAGGAAACGCGTGCGATCAGCTTGGTGGAGTCAAGATCAAGCTCCTTACCCGTGGACATACCCTCCTGAGGAGTTCTGTCGTAGCTGTTGAGGTACAGGTAGATCTCGGCGCCCATCAGCTCGGTGACGTCAACGTCAACCGTGATGCGGCTGTCAGCCAGCGCTTCAAGGTGCATGGGATCGTCGTGGATACACTCGGGACGAAGACCTGCGATCACTTCCTGATCGATGTACTCGTCCAGAACGCCCTCGGCGTTCTTCTCTGCGGGCAGCTTGATCGCGTTGCCGTCAAAGTTGAAGTAGATATCCTTGCTGTCCTTTGCCTTGGTCAGCTTGCCGCTGATGAAGTTCATCTGGGGCGTGCCGATGAAGCCGGCAACGAAGATGTTTACGGGCTTGTCGTACAGGTTCTGGGGAGTTTCGACCTGCTGGATCAGGCCGTCCTTCATAACAACGATACGGGTTGCCATGGTCATTGCCTCGACCTGGTCGTGCGTAACGTAGATGAAAGTGGTTTCAACCTTCTTGTGGAGCTTGGTAAGCTCGGTTCTCATCGTTGCACGGAGCTTTGCGTCCAGGTTGGAAAGCGGCTCGTCCAAAAGGAAGACCTTGGGATTACGCACGATCGCACGACCGAGCGCAACACGCTGCTTCTGACCGCCCGAAAGCGCCTTGGGCTTACGGTCAAGCAGGTGGGTGATATCCAGAATACGGGCTGCCTCCTCAACGCGGCGCTTGATCTCCTCCTTGGGAGTCTTGTTCAGCTTCAAGCCGAATGCCATATTGTCGAACACGGACATATGGGGATACAATGCGTAGTTCTGGAACACCATCGCGATCTTACGGTCCTTGGGTGCTACGTCATTGACCAGCTGATCGCCGATGAACAGCTCGCCCTCGGTGATCTCCTCCAGACCTGCGATCATACGCAGGGTCGTGGTCTTACCACAACCGGAAGGACCGACGAAAACGATAAATTCTTTATCTTTAATTTCCAAATTGAAATCGGAAACGGCGGTAACGCCACCGGGATATTTCTTATAGATGTGTCTGAGCGATAAGCTTGCCATTCTGTAAATCCTCCTTGGCAGGGCACATAATGCACCCATTGTTCTAACATAATATATTATAACAAATTCCCCGTCAATTGGGAAGATGTTAAATCCCCAAATTTTAAAACCATCACTTGTGCAATATGCACAATAATTATCCTGTTTTTATATTTTGTGTGAATAAGCGATGAAGAAAATAGTAAAAATCGCTGACCTTATGGGCGATCATTTCCCTTTCGGCGTTTTCATCGAAAGTCCGATTCGCTTTTTCTTCACATCGACGTTCAGAACGCGCACCTTGACGATGTCACCCACCTTGACGACCTCGCTCGGGTGCTTGACGAAGCGGTCGGAAAGCTCGGAGATGTGGACAAGTCCGTCCTGATGCACGCCGATATCCACAAACGCACCAAAGTCGATCACGTTACGCACGGTGCCCGTCAGCTCCATACCGACCGTGAGATCAGCAAGATCCAACACGTCCTCGCGCAATACAGGGGGCGCAAAATCGTCGCGCAGGTCTCTGCCGGGCTTTTCAAGCTCGGCGGCAATATCCATCAGCGTGGGAACGCCAACACCCAGCTTTTCAGCAAGCGCCGCAGCACCCTCGCCGCGGATCTGATCGGCGATGCCCGTGAGCTTTCCGTCGCGCACGTCGGCTTCGGTATAACCGAACTGCTTGAGCAGCTCGTGTGCCGCCTGATAGGATTCGGGATGCACACCGGTGTTATCCAGCACCTCACGCGAGCCCGGCACGCGCAAAAAGCCCGCGCACTGCTCGTATGCCTTCGCGCCGATACGCGGAACCTTCAAGACCTCGGAACGGGTCTTGAATTCTCCGTTTTCCTCGCGGTACTTCACGATGTTTTTCGCGCTGGTCGCATTGATGCCCGAAATATAGGAAAGCAGCGAATGCGATGCGGTATTGAGGTCAACGCCAACGCTGTTGACGCAGTCCTCTACAACGCCCGTGAGCGACTCGTCAAGACGTGCGGGCTTCATATCGTGCTGATACTGACCCACGCCGATCGCCTTGGGATCGATCTTGACAAGCTCTGCCAAGGGGTCCTGCAGGCGGCGCGCGATGGAAACGGCGGAGCGCTGCATCACGTCAAAATCCGGAAACTCGTCTGCGGCGAGCTTGGATGCGGAATAGACCGACGCACCCGATTCGTTGACGATGATATATTTGGTATCGACCTTCATATCGCGCAGCAGCTCGGCGCAGAACTTTTCACTCTCGCGCGAAGCGGTGCCGTTGCCGATAGCGATCACGTCGACGTTGTGGGCGGTAATGAGGCGCTTCATGATCGCCTTGCCCTGCTCGTCGCGGTGGAGATAGATCACGGCGGTATCAAGCACCTTGCCCGTCTTATCGACAACGGCGAGCTTACAGCCGTGGGCGTAGCCGGGGTCGAAGCCCAACACGGTCTTGCCCTTGATGGGTGCCTGCATCAAGAGATGCCGCAGATTTTCGGAGAACAGCACGATGGCGCCTTCGCTTGCGCTGTCGAACAGATCGTTGCGGATCTCACGCTCGACAGAAGGAGCGATCAGACGATCGTAGCTATCGGTGATCGCCGCCTCAACGTAGCGCTTTGCGGGGCTTTGCTGGGGCTTCACGATCTCGTGGAACAAATAGTTCAGCACGATCTCAGCAGGCATGCTGACCGAGACCTTGAGGAATTCCTCCTTCTCGCCGCGGTTGATGGCAAGCACGCGGTGCCCGGGAACCTTGTGAACGGGCTCGCTGTATTCGTAATACTGCGCGTAGACCGAGTCCTCCTCCTTTGCCTGCTTGGATTCCAGCATCGCGTTGCGGAAGGTGAGGAAACGGATCTTTTTGCGGTATTCGGCGCTATCCGAAACATCCTCGGCAATGATATCCATCGCGCCCGCAAGTGCCGCATCGGCATCGGGCACGCCCTTTTCTTCATCAATAAAGGTTGCGGCATACTCTTCAAGTGCGGGGGTGTAGGACGGCTCCTGCGCAAGCAGCGCCTCAGCGAGAGGCTCCAGCCCTCTCTCGCGCGCCACCGAGGCACGGGTCTTGCGGTGCGGACGGAAGGGACGGTAGATATCATCCACCTCGGTGATGGTGTTCGCCGCCATGATCTGCGCTTCCAGCTCGGGGGTCATCTTCTCCTGCTCGGTGATCAGCTTGATGACCTCAAGCTTTCTCGCCTCGATATTGCGCAGATAGCGCAGCCTTTCCTCCAGCTTACGCAAAACAACGTCATCAAGCCCGCCCGTGACCTCTTTGCGGTAACGGGAAATGAAGGGGATGGTGTTCCCCTCATCGATCAGGGCAACGGTTTTTTCAACTTGGTCTGCCGTGAGCGACAGCTCGGCGGCAAGCTTTTGCATCATATCCATAGTCTGGTTCCTTTCGGTATATACATTTTAAATTATTCAGCGGTGATAAGGAGCATTTTCTCCTCTTCCTCGGTCAGCTCGCGCCAAGCGCCGCGCGGCAGGTCCTCGGATAAAGCAAGCGGGCCGAAGCTGATGCGCTCCAGATACGTGATCTGATTGTGCAGTGCTTCCATCATACGCTTGATCTGATGATATTTGCCCTCGACGAGTGTTATAACACCCGATTTTTTGTCCTCGGCAAGCTCGATGTCGGCGGGCTTTGTTTCGTAGCCGTCCTCCAGCACAAGCCCCTCCCGAAAGCGCTCACATTCCTCGACCGTTAGCGGAAATTTTACGCGAAACGCATACCGTTTGCTGACATGTCGGCGGGGTGAGAGCAAGCGATGCGACAGCTCCCCGTTGTTGGTGAGCAGCATCAGCCCCAGGGTGTGCTTGTCAAGCCGCCCGCAGGGAAACAGCCCCAGATCGGTATAAAGGGGTGGCAGTAGCTCTAAAACAGTCGGATCGCGCCCGTCCTCGGTCGCGCTGACGTAGCCGTCGGGCTTGTTGAGCAGCACGTAGCGAAACGGCTTATAGAAGACCGCATTGCCGCAATAGCAAACGGCATCCTTTTCGGGGTCGAGTGCCATATCGGCGCGCTTGGCGGTAATACCGTTTACGGTGATCTGCCCTGCACGCACGGCACGGGCGGTCTCCTTGCGCGTGGCGGTGGCGCTCACGCTTAAAAATTTATCCAAACGCATAAGATAACGCCCCCTTTCGCACATTGCAAACATCTTTAATATTTTACCATATTTTTGCTTTTCTGTAAAGGGCTTTCCACAGAAAAATGTCTGCACATTCTGTTAAAAATTTAAGACAAAAAATCCTCTCTTTCTTCCCTTTTTCGATTGACTTTTCATCTGCAATATGCTAAAATGAATTTATCATTTCATATAGAAAGGATGCGTACCATGGAATTTTCTTTTGACCTGCATCAAAATCAAAAAAAGCTGCACGTTGGCTGCGAAGCGCCGCGCGCTTATTTCATTCCCTATCAAAGCGATCTCGCCGCCCTTTCGGACAATCGCGGCGGCAGCGATTTCTTCACCTCTCTTTGCGGCGACTGGGATTTTGCTTACTATAGATCCTTGCGGGAGCTTGCGGACTTCACCGCACTCGATTTCCCCCGTAACGGTATGGATAAAATGCCCGTTCCCCGCAGCTGGCAGACCGTGCTTCATAAGGGCTATGACACGCCGAATTACACGAACGCAAACTACCCCTTCCCCTTTGATCCGCCCTTTGTGCCCGACGACAACCCCTGCGGGCTTTATATGCGCGACGTGGTCGTGGACGCCGCAACGCTTTCGACAAAGCGCGTTTATCTGAATTTTGAGGGTGTGGATTCCTGCTTTTATCTGTTTGTAAACGGCAAATTCGCCGCATACAGTCAGGTCAGCCATATGACAAGCGAGATCGACGTAACCGACTATCTGCACGCGGGTGTCAACACGCTTGCCGCTGTGGTGCTGAAATGGTGCGACGGCTCTTATTTGGAGGATCAGGACAAGTTCCGCCTCTCGGGTATCTTCCGCGAGGTCTATCTGCTGGCAAGAGATCCCGTTTGTGTCAAGGATATTGATGTACGCACCTCACTTTCCGACGATTTTTCCAAGGCAAGCGCTAAAATCTCTCTCTCGACAAGCGGAGATCTTCGCGCCGCGTGGCGTCTGGAAACGCCCGACGGCTGCACCGTTGCCATCGGGGAATGTGACACAGCAAACGGCGAGGGCGCATTTGAGCTTGAGGTGAATTCCCCCTTGCTTTGGAGCGACGAAACGCCCCATCTGTACCGCCTGTTTATTACGGCGGGCAACGAGCACATCTGCCTTTTTGTGGGCTTCCGCGATTTCCGCATTGTGGGTCGTGTGGTGCTGATCAACGGCAAGAAGGTCAAGGCGCGCGGTGTCAACCGCCACGACAGCCATCCCTATCTCGGCGCCGCAACACCGCTTGACCATATGATCAAGGATCTAATGCTCTTAAAGCGTCATAACGTCAATATGATCCGCACCAGCCATTACCCGAACGACCCCCGCTTTGTCGGACTTTGCGACAAATACGGCTTTTACGTGGTGGACGAGACCGATCTGGAAACACACGGTGCCATCTGCGTACGCAATTGGGATCGCTTCACCAACGACCAAGATTGGCAGGACGCGTATCTTGACCGTGTGCAGCGGATGTACGAGCGTGACAAAAATCACGCCTGCGTTATTTTCTGGTCGCTCGGAAACGAGTCGGGCACAGGCTGCAACCACGTGGCGATGGCAGAGTATCTGCGCGCGCGCGATCCTCGCAACCTCGTGCATTGCGAGGATATCACCAAGCGCCTGAATGACGGCTACAAGCCCTTGAATATTGAGCCGAAGCAAGACGCGGAGCTCAATTCCCCCATCACCTCGATCGACAGCGGTATGTATATTTTCCCCAATAAGATCGAAGCGCATTACGCCAAGAACAAGCATCTGAAGAGCCCCTTTTTCCTTTGCGAATACAGCCACGCGATGGGCAACGGCCCCGGTGACCTCAAGCAGTATTGGGATCTGATCTACAAATACGATTGGTTCTTTGGCGGTTGCGTATGGGAGATGCTGGATCACTCGGTCGCAACGGGCGACAACATTTACGCCGATCCGCATTTTGTGTACGGCGGCGATTTCGGCGACTACCCCCACGACGGCAACTTCTGCGTGGACGGTCTTGTTTCCCCCACGCGTGTCCCCCACACGGGCATGCTGGAATACAAAAACGTGATCAAGCCCGTGAAGCTCTCCTACGAAGCGGGTAAATTGAGAGTCAAGAACCTGCGCTGCTTTACCTCCCTTTCCGACCTCGATCTTTATTGGACGCTGGAGCGCAACGGTAAAGCGGTTGCCGAAGGGCGTTTCCTCAATTTGAACGTTGCCCCCGGCAGAAGCCGCACCTATGCGCTGCCCCACTTCAACGCCGCACTCACGGGCGAGTGGTGCACGCTGACGGTCAGCATCCGTCAAAGCAACTCTACCCCTTGGGCTAAGGCAGGCTATGAGATCGGATTTGAACAGTTTGAGCTTTCCGAAAAGCAGACCGAAGCAAAGATCATCGACGCCATCCCCGCAAATGCAACGCTTTGTGTCGAGACGAAGAAGGATCAGATCCTGATCCAAACTGCCAAGACGATTTACACTGTAGATAAGGTGCACGGCCTGATCACCTCGATCATTGACTGCGGCACCGAGCTTTTGACCACTCCCATTGACCTTTGCATCTGGCGCGCGCCCACCGATAACGACCGCAAGATCCGCCGCAAATGGCAGGATCAGCAGCTTGACCGCGCCGTGACCAAGTGCTACGGCTGCGACGTCACGGAACAGACCGACCGTTACGTGAAAATTCGCGCAATGCTCTCTCACGGTGGTCCGATCTACCAGCCCGTGCTTCGCACAGAGACTGTCTACACCTTCTTTGCTGAGGGCGGCGTCACGCTTGACTTTGACGTGAAGGCGCGCGCGATTCCCGGCTTTGATGCCCTCCCCCGCTTTGGTGTGGAGTTCCGCATGCCCGAGGGCTTTGAGCGCTTGCGCTTCTTTGGCAGAGGCCCCGGTGCATCCTACGTGGATCTGCGCCACTCCTCCTCGCTTGGTGATTATGAGACCACCGTGACCGACCATTTTGAGCATTACGTGCGTCCGCAGGAAAACATGGCGCACGCCGACACCAAGTGGATGCTCGTCTCCAATCTTGAGGGGCACGGACTGATCGCCCTGAGAACCGAGCAGGATTTCAGCTTTAACTGCGCGCACTACTCGGCGCATCAGTTGACAAATACCGCACACGATTACGAGCTTTCCCCCATGGCTGAAACGGTCGTCAATCTCGACTACCGCCACGCCGGTATCGGTTCCAATTCCTGCGGTCCCGAGCTTCCGGAACAGTTCCGTCTATCGGAAAAGAGCTTCCGCTTTCACATTCGTTTGCTGCCCGCATTTGTCAACGACGTTTGCCCCTTCGATGAGGCGGGAAAGAGATAAAATATAGAAAAAGCTTTCTCATTGACAAAAAAGAAAGGCTCCCTTGTGCAAAGGGAGCCTTTTTTATGCAACTTTACTTTGATGCGACAGCACTTTTTTATCTGTGAATGAAGAGTCCGCCCTCCTGCCGTTCGGCAGACCAGATGATGTGACGGGGGCATTTATCAACACATTTGCCGCAATCGACACATTTGTTGTAATCGATCTGTGCAAGGAAGCTGTTGACCGTAATGGCGCCCGCCTCGCAGACCTTCTGGCACATGGTACAGCCGATGCAGCCGACCTTGCACTGCTTTGTCACGGTGCCGCCCTTTTCCTTGGACATACATCCGACCCAATGGGCGCTGTCGTAAGGGATCAGACGAATGAGCTGCTTGGGGCAAACGGCAACGCAGGTGCCGCAGCCCTCGCATTTGCGGTAATCAATTGCCGCAACGCCGTTCTCGATGTGAATGGCATCAAACGGGCAAGCCGAAGCACAAGTGCCAAGACCGATGCAGCCGAAGGGGCAAAGCTTGTCGCCGCCCGCAAGACGTGCCGCCGCAAGGCAGTCCGAGGCGCCTTGATAGACGTATTTTTTCGTCGCGTGGGAGTCTCCCCCCGAGCACATGACCTGTGCGCGCATACGTTGCTTTTTCTCGACCGAAACGCCCATAATAGCGCCGATCTGCTGCGCGACGGGATCGCCGCCCACAGGGCAAGCACCGCAAGGTGCTTTTCCCTCCACAATAGCCGTCGCAAGCGCATCACAGCCCGAATAACCGCAGCCGCCGCAGTTCGCACCGGGCAGCGCATCGCGCACCAGCGGTACGCGCTCATCGACCTTTACCGCAAACGCGCGTGAGGCGATGGCAAGCAGGATACCGAACGCGGCACCCAGCGCCGCGAGGATCGCGGCGGGGATCAAAATCATTGAAATTTCCATACCGTTACCCCCTTTTTACAGCTTGATGCCCGCAAAGCCCGCAAATGCCATGGCGAGCAGTCCTGCGGCGATCAAGGTGATGGGAAAGCCCTGAAAGGCGCGTGGGGGCTCGGAAAATTCCATCTTTCCGCGCACTCCCGCAAAGACCACGATGGCAAGCGTAAAGCCGAGTGCCGAGGCAAAGCCGAAGGAGACGGCGGCGATGAAGCTATACTCGTTCTGAATGGCAAGCAATGCCGCAGACAGCACGGCACAGTTGGTGGTGATCAGCGGCAGATAAATACCGAGCGATGCGTAAAGCGCGGGGATGAATTTCCGCAAAAACATCTCGATAAACTGCACGAGCGCCGCGATGACCAAAATAAAGGCAACCGTCTTGAGATACTCGAGGCCGAAGGGCTCAAGCAGGAAGTGGTAGACCGCCCACGTGGCAGCCCCCGACAGGGTCATCACAAACGTGACCGCCATACCCATACCAAGCGCGGTATCGGGCTTGTCGGAAACACCAAGGAAGGGGCAACAGCCGTAAAACTTTGCGAAAATGAAGTTCTCGACCAGAATGGCGCCGAACATCAGGAGCAAAATATCAGTAAAACTCATACCGTTTCCTCCTTTTTCGCTTCTTTTGCTTCCACCACGGAAAGCTTTTCGACACGCGCCTGATCCTCTTTGACGTTGCGGATCTTCTGCACAGCGGCGATCACAAAGCCAAGTGTGAGGAACGCGCCCGCAGGCATCACAAGCAAAAGTGCGGGGGCGTAGCCGTCGCCAAAGAGCGACACGCCAAGGAAGCTGCCGTTGCCGATGATCTCACGCACTGTTGCGACCAGCAGCAGCGCAAAGGTAAAGCCAAGACCCATTGCAAGTCCGTCGATCGCCGACGGCAGGGGCTTGTTTTTGGAAGCAAAGGCTTCGGCACGCGCCAGAATGATGCAGTTCACCACGATCAGCGGAATGAAGATGCCAAGCGACTCATACAGCGAGAAGAGGAACGCCTTCATCAACAGCTCGACCATCGTGACAAAGCCCGAAATGATAACGATATACGCGGCAATGCGCACCTGTTTGGGGATAAACTTGCGAAGCAAGGACACAAAGAGGTTGGAAAAGATCAACACCGCAGTGGCGGCAAGTCCCATACCGACGGCGTTCTTCACCGAGGTGGTGGTTGCCAGTGTCGGGCACATACCAAGCAGCTGAACGAGTGTGGGATTGTTATCCAGAATTCCCTCTTTTAATTGACGTAAAAGCTTTTTCATTTTGCACCTCCCACCCCTGCCGAAAACGCGGTCTCCACCGTGTCAATGGCATTGCGGATGGCATGATAGGACATCGTAGCGCCTGCGCTGAGGTCTGCGCCGTAGGCTTTATCGATACCCGTATAGCGGCTATTGTCGTCCAGATAGCGGTCAATGAAGGTCTCAGCGTGCGAGATCACCTGCAAACCGCTCACCTTGCCGTCAACGCCGACACCGATCATCATATTCACGGCTCCGCCGTAATCACTGTTTCCCGTATAGTCCACGCAGTAGCCAAGTTGTGTGCCGTTTGCACCAAACACCGCATAGACCGCGTTCGCACCGTCAAAAACGATGGACGTGTCCTCGGTAAAGTGATCCGCTTCGGTAAAGATCAGACGGATCGCGTCCTCCTTACGGGCGCGCTCGCCTTCTGCGATGGGGTCCTTCGTGACAGCATACACAAGCGCCGTCAGCGCAGCCACCGCAAGACAGATCACAAGCAAACGCAGTGCGATGTTGGCAACGCCCCATACCGTTTTCTTATTTACCATGGCGCGCACCTCCAAACACACGGGGACGGGTCAGCTTATCGATGTACCACACAAGGCAGTTCATCACCAGAATGGCAAACGAAACGCCCTCGGGATAAGCGCCAAAATAGCGGAAGAAGACCGTCAAGAGTCCGCAGCCGGCACCAAAGACCAGCCTTCCCTTTGCGGTCACGGGCGAGGTCACGTAATCGGTCGCCATAAAGATAGCACCGAGCATCAAACCGCCCGAGCAAAGCTCGAAGAGCATAAAGGTGGGATCAAAGAAGCCGCCCTGTGGAAAGATAAACGTGATCAGCGCCACCGTGCCAAGATATGCCACGGGAATGTGCCAGGAGATCACGCGGCGCAAGAGCAGATAGACACCGCCAACGAGCAGCAGAAGTGTCGAAATTTCACCGATCGAGCCGCCGCATTTGCCAAGGAACAGGTCAAGCAGCTCGGCCTCAGCACCTACGCGAGGGGTTGCCGATGCGACGGCATCCACCACGGTACGGTCAAAGGGTGCGGGATAAGCCGCCATTTTCGTCGGCCAGGACAGGAACAGGAACACACGCGCGGCGAGCGCGGGGTTGACGATGTTTTTACCGATGCCGCCAAAGAGCTGCTTCACGACAACGATGGCAAATGCCGCGCCTACGACGGGCAAAAAGTAAGAATCGCTTGCAGGGAGATTGAAGCCGATCAGAAGTCCCGTGACCGCCGCAGAGCAATCTCCGATCGTAACGGGCTTATGTAAAAGCTTTTGTGTGACAAATTCAAAAAGCACAGATGCCGCCACTGCGATCAAGGGCATCAAAAAAGCATTGAGCCCGAACACGACGATGCCCCAGACGAAGGCGGGGAGCAACGCGATCAACACGTCGATCATCACGCGTGTTGTGGTGTCGGTATGCTTAATGTGCGGAGAGGGCGTTACAGTCAGCAGTCCCTGGTAAAAATCCTCGCTAACGGGTACTGTTTTTTCGTTTTCGGTCACTGCTTTGCCACCTCCTTGCTTTTTTCCTTTTGCTGCGCTGTTTCCTGCATTTTTGCAGCCGCCTGTGCCGCGCGGATGGATGCTTTTGCGACACGGATATGCTGTACGATCGGCATACCGCCCGGGCAGTTATATGAGCACGTGCCACATTCGACACAGCTCATCACATTGTAGCTTTCGCTATCTTTAAAGCGGCGGCGCATCGCCAAATTCACCAGCATATTGGGCATCAAGTGCATCGGGCAGTTCTTGACACATCTGCCGCAACGGATACAAGCAGAGGGCTGTTTACTGTGCCCTTTTTCGCAAAACTCGTGAGAAAGCACCAAAATCGAGGAGCTTCCCTTGGTGATCACCGCATCCAGATCCCATTGCGCGTTGCCCATCATAGGACCGCCGTTGATGAGGCGCTCGGGCTTTTTGACAAGACCGCCGCAGTAGGCGATCAGGTCGCGGTAGGAAATGCCAAGCGGTGCTTTGACGTTTGTGGGACGGCCGATGCAATCGCCGTCCACGGTCACCACGCGCTTGCAAAGCGGCGTGCCGTTATAAAAGGCGTGCCAGATGGCGGCGACCGTTTCGGTGTTGAAGATCACACAGCCGATATCGGCAGGGAGCTTGCCCGCAGGCAGCTCCTTGCCCACCAGCGCATACATCAGCTGTCGCTCGTCGCCCTGGGGGTATTTGGTCTTGAGGGCGCAAATTTTGATACCCGTCGGCGCATTTTCGCGCAAAATCGCGATCGCATCGGGCTTGTTATCCTCTACCCCGATGAGCGCGGTATCCAGCGAAAGCGCGCGCATCAGAACCTTCACACCATCGATGATGCGCTCGGGATGCTCGACCATCATACGGTGGTTGGCGGTGATAAAGGGCTCACATTCCGCGCAGTTGATGATCAAGGTCGTTGCCTTGCCGATGGCGGACTTTAATTTTGCATAGGTCGGGAACGCCGCACCGCCCATACCGGCGATACCCGCATTGCGGATGACCTCCACGATCTCGTCGGGCGTTGCCTCGTCCAAGGGCTTCGGGAAAGGATGGACGGTATCAGAAAGTGTGTATAATCCATCGTTTTCCAGCACGATGACCTCAACGGGCACCCCCTGCGCGCTGATGCGCGTTTCGATCTTTTTGACCGTACCCGACACACTCGCGTGCACGGGACAGCCAAGTCCCGCTCCCGCTTCGCCGATGAGTTGACCATAGTCCACGTGATCCCCTACCTTGACAACAGGACGGCAGGGCGCACCGATGTGCTGTGCCATCGGAATGGCAACGGTCGCGGGTGCCGGCATACGCTCGATCTTCGCGTTTGAGGTATTCTTATGTTCTGTGACGTGGGTTCCGCCTTTGAATGTGTACATACGATCCCCTTTCAAAAACGTTTTGGATCCTCTTATTATTACTATTATATATGAAAATGAAATATTTTTCAAGATATAATTCGCTAAATGTATGCTCTTCGCCCATATTTTTTGCATTTTATCGTGAATATTCAGTGATATTTTTTTCAAAAAGGTGTTGACAAGCAGATGTTGGATATGCTATAATATACGAGCGTTCCAAAATGGCGGAGTAGCTCAGCTGGCTAGAGCAACCGGTTCATACCCGGTAGGTCATGGGTTCAAGTCCAATCTCCGCTACCAGGCCCGTTGGTCAAGCGGTTAAGACACCGCCCTTTCACGGCGGTAACAGGA
>JAGALS010000015.1 GCA_017625065.1 Clostridia bacterium
AGTGTTCCTTCGCGCGATTTTTTATTTCGCCAAGCATCGCTTGGAATTGGAGGTGCCTTCTATTAGCGCAACAAAAGATATGCTGATCAATGAGGATATCCGTGAAAAGGAAGTTCGTGTGATCGGCGACGACGGAGAGACGTTGGGACTGATGTCCTCGAGCGCCGCTTTGAAGGCGGCATATGACCGTGGGTTGGATTTGGTATTGATCGCTCCTCAGGCGACGCCCCCCGTATGCCGTATCATGGATTACGGCAAATATCGCTTTGACCGTGAAAAGAAGGAAAAGGAAGCGAAAAAGAAGCAACAGGTCGTTGAGCTTAAAGAGGTTCAGCTTTCCTGCCGCATTGACGTGCACGACTTTGAGACCAAGGCGCGCAACGCGATCCGCTTTTTGACTGCAGGCAATAAGGTGCGTGTGGTGCTTCGCTTCAAGGGACGTGAAATGGCGCATCAGGAGCAGGGACGCGATGTCCTCACTCGCTTCGAGGCTGCTGTGGAATCCGCCGGTACGGTTGAGAAAAAGCCCGTGCTTGACGGCCGTCTGATGACCATGATCGTTGTGCCGATCAAAAAATAATCGTACCCCCTAGGCGGCTCGCCGCCTGATGATATAGACTATGATACAAAGGAGTAAATAAAAATGGGAAAAATCAAAACACACAAGGCTTCTGCCAAAAGATTTACCGTTACCGGAACCGGTAAGGTCAAGATGAACCATTGCCACCATCGTCACAACCTGGGCCTGAAGGACTCCAAGCGCAAGAGATATCTGCGTTCTTCCGCGATCCTCAGCGCATCCATGACCGCAACGGCTCGTCACCTGATTCAGAAATAAGAGAAACGGAGGAAAAAAACAATGGCAAGAGTAAAGGGCGCGATGATGACGCGCAAGAGAAGAAATAAAGTTCTGAAGGCTGCAAAGGGTTACTGGGGTGCAAAGTCCAAGCACTTCAAGATGGCTAAGGAAGCCATTATGAAGAGTGGCAACTACGCATTCGCAGGCCGCAAGATGAAGAAGAGAGATTTCCGCTCTCTTTGGATCGCTCGTATCTCTGCTCAGGCAAAGGTCAACGGCATGAACTACTCCACCTTTATGCACGGCCTCAAGAAGGCTGGCGTTGATCTGAACCGCAAGATGCTTTCTGAGCTGGCAGTGTCCGACAAAGAGGCATTCGCTGCTTTGGTCCAGACCGCAAAGGCTGCACTTTAAGAGTTAAAAAACCCGGTTTTTACCGGGTTTTTCTCTTGTGTACCGTTCGAACTCGTGATGGGGCGGCATCTCCTTTTGAAGGGGATACTATCTTGATCAAAGAGTGAAGATATGGCAATTCTATACGTATCCGATTTATAATTTGGAAATTAACAATTAAAAACTGGAAAATATATCGAAAAAATTGTAAAAATGAGGGTGTGAAATGCAAAAGCCCACAGAGATCATCGCATCAAGACAAAATGCCTTGCTGAAGCTGACCGCGTCGCTCTCCGAACGTAAGTATCGCGAGCGCGAGGGGCTGTTTCGCTTTGACGGCAAAAAATTATTTTTAGAGGGGCTGGACGCCGGTATCCCTCTTTTTGCGGTGCTTTTTCGTGAGTCCTCTATGGGCGCGATCATAGATGCTGCGGGAGATCGGCAGCTTCCAAAGGGTTGCCGCGCGGTGATCTTGCCCGATGACCTGTTTGACAGGATCAGCGAGGAGAGAGCGCCCGAGGGCGTGATTTGTGTTTCACAGCATCTTGACAAATTTCATAAAATCATTACAATAGATAAGTGTCGCGCCTTGAATAAGGAAGATTTCAAGGGCCACACACTCCTTTTGGAGAGCGTGCGCGATCCCGGAAACCTTGGCACCATCATTCGCTCTGCAGCCGCCTTTGGCACCTCGCAGATTGTGCTTTCCTCGGATTGTGCTGATCTCTATCATCCCCGTGTGATCCGTGCCGCTATGGGTACACTGTTCCATACACGTGTGATGATTGCAGAGGATATCGTTGGCGTTGTTCGCTCGCTTTCTGATTTTGGAAGGGTCTATGCAGCGGCGCTGGACGAGACTGCAAAGCAGCTTGGCAGCATTTCGTTTGGTGCAGGGGATGCCGTGATCGTTGGTAACGAAGGGCACGGGCTCTCGGATGCGGTGCTTGCCGCTTGTACCGACAAGGTCTACATTCCGATGGCACCTGGGGTTGAATCGCTGAATGCGGGTATTGCCGCATCGCTTTTGCTCTGGGAATTTTATCGTGGTAGGTGAGCTTATGAAGCACGAGCAAGCTTGGGTCGCGCTTGCAGAGGCGCTTGGACCCCGTTCACCGTTCCTTCGGACACTGCTTGGGCATTTTGAAACGCCCGAGGCTGTTTTTGAAGCGGACGAGGCTGCGATCCGTTCTGTGTTGCCCGACATCGGACAGGGGATCCTTTCGGCACTTGTGAACAAAAAGACCGAAAGGGATGCCGCGCGTATTGTTGCGTGGTGCCACCGAAACGGTGTACGAATCCTCACATTAGATAATGAAGCATTTCCGTCTCCCTTGCGAGAGATCGACGAGCCGCCGGCAGTGCTATATTGCCGCGGTCGCTTGCCGCTTCTTGACAGCAGACTTGCTGTCGGTGTGGTCGGAACGCGCAAGGCAGATGCATACGGTCAGCGTGTCGCGTATAAACTATCCTTTGAGATGGCTGCGGCAGGTGCTGTGATCGTCAGCGGTATGGCGGCGGGGCTTGATGCCATCGCGGCTGCGGCCGCGCTCAACGCGGGCAGTGATACGATCGCTGTGCTTGGTTGCGGCATTGACATCGTCTACCCCTCACAGCACACGCGCCTTGCGGCGGAGATCGCCGAGCACGGCGCGATCATTACGGAATACGCGCCCGGCACAAAGCCGAACGGTTGGAATTTCCCGATGCGAAACCGCATCATCAGTGCGCTTTCAAGCGCGGTTCTGGTGGTCGAAGCTGGGGAGAACAGCGGTGCATTGATCACCGCACGGTATGCGCTTTTGCAAGGCAAGCCTTTGTTTGCCGTTCCGGGCGACATCACCTCCCCGCGCTCTGTTGGTACGAATCGCTTGATTGCCGAAGGTGCCATTGTGGCGCTGGATGCTTCGGAAATGCTGGAGCATTTTCGCTTTTTGTACCGTGACGCCATTCGCATCGAGCGCTTACCCGAGGCAATGCAGTATTCGGCGATCACAGCGGAGGCTTTGCGGCGCTTTGGCTTACATCCGATCGAGGATGCGAAGGAGAAGGAAGCTGTACCCGAACGCCGCGAAAAGGCTGCTCGCCGCAAGAAGCAAAAGGATGTCAAAGGGCAAGAAAATCCGATAACGGTACAAGAAAAACCGTTACCCGACACCTCACCGCTGACCCCAAGGCAAAAAGAACTGTACGATATGCTGGGCGAGGAAAGCTTTTCCGTGGATCATCTGACCGCGCGCGGCGTGCCCGTTTCCGAGGCTGCGTCCACACTCACGGTGTTTGAAATTTACGGTCTTGTTCGCTCGCTGCCCGGCGGCTTATTTTCAAAAAGGTAATCATTGGGTGAGAGATCACCTTTAGTCAAGAGGGGATTTCCCTCATATTTAGGAAAGGAATCCATACATGGCAAATCTGGTCATCGTGGAGTCGCCTTCTAAAGCGACTGCCATCAAAAAGTATCTCGGCTCCAACTACAAGGTCATTGCATCCAAGGGTCACGTACGTGACCTGCCCAAAAGCTCGCTCAGCGTTGACGTTGAGAACGGCTTTGAGGCACATTATATCAACATCCGCGGCAAGGGCGATCTAATCAAGGAGATCCGCAAAGAGGCAAAGGCAGCAAAAAAAGTGTTTCTTGCGCCTGACCCTGACCGCGAGGGCGAGGCGATCGCCTGGCACCTTGCGGCTGCTCTTGGACTTGAGCCCGAAAAGACACTCCGCGTTTCCTTTAACGAGATCACGCCCGACGTGGTGCGTGCCGCCATCAAAGAGCCCCGTGCCATCGATATGAACCTGGTCAACGCGCAGCAAACGCGCCGTATCTGGGACCGTGTGGTGGGATATAAGCTTTCTCCCTATCTGTGGAAGGCTGTGAAAAACGGACTTTCCGCAGGTCGCGTGCAGTCGGTCGCGGCACGAATTATCGTGGACCGTGAGGACGAAATTCGTGCATTTGTGCCCGAAGAGTATTGGACGATCGATGCGCAGCTTGGTGTTGGCGAGGGCAAAGAATTTACGGTACGTTTTTACGGAAACGAAAGCGGAAAGATCAAGCTGGATAACGAAGCTGAAACCAATAAGATCGTGAAGGCGATCGACGGCAAGGACTTCACCGTGAAGAGCGTGAAGCGCGCCAGCCGTCAAAAGCTACCCGCACCGCCCTTTACCACGTCTACGATGCAGCAGGAGGCATCCCGTAAGCTCGGCTTCCAGTCTCAGCGCATCATGCGCGTGGCACAGGAGCTTTACGAGGGTATCCACGTCGGTACCGAAAACGGCGGTGTTCAGGGTCTGATCACCTATATGCGTACCGACTCGCTTCGTGTCTCCGCTGACGCGCAAAAGGCAGCACGTGATCTGATTTCTGAAAAATATGGGGAGGGCTACTGCCCCGAAAAGCCCCGTACCTATAAGACCCGTGCGAACGCACAGGACGCGCACGAGGCGATCCGCCCCTCGCACGTCGACCTGGAGCCCGCAAAGATCCACAAGTATCTTACTCCCGACCAGTATCGCCTTTACAAGCTGATCTGGGAGCGCTTTGTCGCAAGCCAGATGCAGTCCGCAACGCTCAACACCCTTTCCGTTGAGCTGGAGGCAGCAGGGTATCTCTTCCGCGCAGGCGGCTACAGCGTTGCTTTCCCCGGCTATATGGCTGTTTATGAGGAAAGCGAGGACGAGGAGACCCGTGCTGATGCCATCCACGAGCAAAAGGATATTCGCATCCCCGAGCTTGTCGAGGGCGAAGCGGTCGCGCTCCGTCACATCGAGCCCGCCCGTCACTATACCGAAGCGCCTGCCCGCTATACCGAGGCATCGCTGATCAAGTTCCTTGACGAAAAGGGTATTGGCCGTCCCAGTACCTACAATACCATTATTACGACCATCGTGTCACGAAATTACGTGGTACGTGATGGCAAATCTCTGGTTCCCACGCCTCTTGGCGAGGTCACCACACGTCTGATGAAGGAAAACTTCTCCGACATCGTTGACTATACCTTTACCGCCCACATGGAGGATCAGCTCGACGAGATCGAAAAGGGCAACGTCGAAATGCTTGACGTGCTCAATCCCTTCTGGAAGGGCTTTGAAAAGGAGCTGGAGCGTGCCGAGGAGACCATCGGCAAGGGCAGCTTCGAGCTTCCCGTCGAGGAGACCGACATCATCTGCGACAAGTGCGGTGCGAAGATGGTCATCAAAAACGGCCGTTACGGCAAGTTTGCGGCTTGCCCCAACTACCCGACCTGCCGCAACACCAAGCCCTTGACCGAAAAGAAGGAAGAGCCCGAACGGGTCGAGAAAAAGCCTGCTCCCGTGGCAGATTTCAAGTGCGAAAAGTGCGGTGCCGATATGGTACAGCGCAACGGTCGCTACGGCTCCTTCTTTGCCTGCTCCCGTTATCCCGAATGTAACTTCACCAAGCAAAAGACCAAGGAGCTTGACGTTCTTTGCCCCGACTGCGGCGGCAAGGTGCTGATCAAGACCGGTCGCAATAAGACTGTATTCTATAGCTGTGAAAATTACAACTCCACCCCCGGTGAAGGCTGCAAGTTCTCCTCTTGGGATATGCCCGTTAGTGAAAATTGCCCCCAGTGCGGCAAGCTCCTGTTCCGCAAAAAGGGTAAGGCGTTGCTGGTCTGCCACGACAAGGAATGCGGCTACAAGCGCGAGAGCGAAGAGACCGCAGCCGAGAAAAAAGAATGAACGAGACCGTTGTAACCGTGCTTGGCGCGGGGCTTGCGGGCTGTGAGGCGGCGTATCAGATCGCAAAGCGCGGCGTGCGGGTGCGTCTTGTGGAAATGAAACCCCATAAGATGACGCCCGCGCACCACAGCGCAGGCTTTGCCGAGCTTTGCTGCTCCAACTCCTTGCGCTCTGATGCGCTTTCCAATGCAGTGGGACTGCTCAAGGAGGAAATGCGCCGTTGCGACTCGCTGATTCTGCGCGTAGCGGACGAAACGAAGGTCCCCGCCGGCTCTGCCTTGGCGGTGGACAGAGAGGCGTTTTCCCGTACCGTTACCGAGCTTATTCGCAATCATCCGCTCATCGAGATCGAGGAATGCGAAGCCACCGAGATCCCCGAAGAAGGTGTGACCGTAGTGGCAACAGGGCCTCTCACGTCCGAGCCGATGGCGGCACAGATCGCCCATCTCACAGGGCAGGATGGACTGTACTTTTACGATGCGGTGGCTCCTATCGTGGATTTTTCCACCATTGATATGGATGTCGCTTTTTTTGCATCCCGCTACGACAAGGGGGATGCCGATTACATCAATTGCCCCATGGATCGCGAGCAGTACGACGCCTTCTATCAGGCGCTGATCAGCGCAAAGGAAGCCGAGCTCAAGGAATTTGACAAAGAAGGGCAGAAATCGCCCAAGGTGTTTGAAGGCTGTATGCCCGTTGAGGTTATGGCAAGACGCGGCTACGATACGCTGCGTTACGGTCCCTTGAAGCCCGTTGGACTTGTGGACAAGCGCACGGGCAAGGAGTCCTTTGCCGTCGTGCAGCTCCGCAAGGAAAACCGCGAGGGCACGATGTATAATCTTGTGGGCTTTCAGACCCATCTGACCTTCCCCGAGCAAAAGCGCGTGTTCTCCATGATACCGGGGCTTGAGAATGCATCCTTTTTACGTTACGGTGTAATGCATCGCAATACGTATCTCAAATCGCCCGGCTTTTTGAATACCGTTTACGGGGTTATTGAACATCCGACGCTCTTTTTCGCAGGTCAGATGACCGGCGTTGAGGGCTATATCGAATCTGCGGGATCCGGACTTGTGGCCGGCATCAACGCGGCGCGCCTTGCCCGCGGTATGGAGCCGATCGTTTTCCCACGTCACACGATGCTTGGCGCGATGGCGTACTACGTTGCCGAGGGCGGCGTGGGTAATTTTACTCCAATGAACGCCAATTTTGGCATCGTTCCGCCGCTGGAAAAGAAGGTGCGCGGTGGCAAGGCTGTGCGTAACGAGGCGGTCTCTGCCCGCGCACTGGAGACGTTGGACGGCATCCTTGACGCGCTCAAGGCATAAACAATTTTGTTAAAAAAGTCATAGAACGGGGTGAGAAAATCATGTATCCATTGGATCTAAAGCAGTTACAAGAGCGTATGTGCTATCACTTTGGCGATACGCAGCTTTTACGCACGGCTCTCACCCATTCCTCCTTTGCCAACGAGCATATGGGCGGACGCGAGGGATGCAATGAACGGTTGGAATTTTTGGGCGACTCTGTCCTCTCGCTTACGGTCTGCAATTATTTGTATCACACCTATCCCGAATTACCCGAGGGGCGATTGACGGTCATTCGCAAGAATCTTGTCTGCCAACGCGCCCTTGCCGAGTATGCCATGCAGCTGCGCCTTGGCGACTATTTACTGCTTGGAAAAGGGGAAGAAAAGGACGGCAGAGAAAAGCCAAAGCTCCTGGAGGATGCGTTCGAAGCATTGCTTGGCGCGTTGTATCTGGATAGCGGAAATTTGGATACCGTTGCAGCTTTTTTGATCCCTTACATCAAAAATGAGATCGCGAAGCTGGAAAAAGAGCTTCAACCGCTTGAGGACTATAAAACACTTTTGCAGCAATACGTACAGCAGACCCCCGGCGAGGAGCTGCGCTACGAGCTGATCCGCGAGCAGGGTCCCGACAACGCGAAATCCTTTACCGTACGTGTCCTGATCAATTCCAATTGCTTTGGAACGGGGCAGGGCGGCTCGAAAAAGGAAGCGGAGCAAAATGCTGCCCGCGAGGCGTTGAAGCTCTACTTACCGAAATAACGAAAAACGGCGCAAAATGCGCCGTTTTTTCTGTTTTGCAAAAAAGTTGCACTCGGAATGTCCAAAACCCCTTGCAAAATTCGTCTTGATATATTATAATAATATATTATATTATCTTTTGAAGAAAGGAGGCGTGCATCATGTATCTGAAATCACTGGAAATGCAGGGCTTCAAATCCTTCCCCGACAAAACAAAGCTGACCTTTGAGCGCGGTGCAACCGTCATCGTCGGACCCAACGGCAGCGGTAAGTCCAACATTTCCGATGCGATGCGTTGGGTGCTTGGTGAAATTTCCTCCAAAAGTCTGCGTGGCACCAAGATGGAGGATATCATCTTCGGCGGTGCTGACAGCCGTCGCCCGATGGGCTTTGCCGAGGTTTCCGTGACCTTTGACAATACCGACAGCGACCATCGCCTGGACTGCCCCTATGATGAGGTGATCGTCACCCGCCGCTACTACCGCGCGGGCGAGAGCGAATATTTCATCAACCGTCGCCCCTGTCGCTTGCGCGACATCTATGAGCTTTTCATGAATACGGGTGTCGGCAGAGATGGCTATTCCATCATCGGTCAGGGTAAGATCGCGGAGATCATTTCGCGCAAATCCGATGAGCGCCGCAGCATTTTCGAGGACGCTTCGGGTATTGCCAAATACCGTCACCGCAAGACCGAAACCGAGCGAAAGCTTGCCACCACCGAGGAAAATATGACCCGTATCAACGACGTGTTCCAGGAGGTCGCGGCGCAGGTCGGTCCCCTTGAAAAGGAGGCGGAGCGCGCAAAGAAGGCGCTTGAACTGCACGAGGCAAAAAAGCAGGCGGACGTTCAGCTTTGGATCTACGATTCCGAGCGCTTGCGCCAGGAGATCGTGAAGGCGGAGGAAGCTTTCCGCAACAGCGGCTATGACCTCAAGCTCGCCGAGGAAGCCGTTGCAAACTATAACGCGCAAAGTGAGCAGCTTTTTGAAGAGTCGCAGAGCAACAAGGCAAAGGCGGCAGAGGTCCTGGAGCGTATTCGCACTTTGGATAAAGAGAACAGCGAGCGTGACAGCCAATATCGCGTGTCCGAAAATACCATCGCCAACACAAGGGAAAAGGTGGAAAATGCGGCAAGCGTGATCGCGGCAAAGAAAGCGCAGCTTGCAGCCGAGGAGCAAGAGGGAGATCGCCGCCGCGCGGCGCTTCAGGACTTGCAGGGGCGCTGCGCCGCGCTTGAAGGTGAGCACACCAAGAAAGCCGAGGAGGCACAATCGCTTGCCAATCGCGCGCTGACCATTGCGGGCAACATCGCGACCGCGCTTGCCGACATCGACGAGCGAGAGAGCGAAGCGATGGACATCAAGGTGCGCATGCAGGTCATCGAAAACGGCAAGCTCACCGACAGCAGCAAGCACAGCTCAATGGAGGGTGAGATCGCCGAGTACCGCAAGCTTTCCGAGCAGCTCAGTGCCCAATGGGAAGAGAAGAACAAGGTCGTTGAAAGCTATGGCGCGCAGATCGCCGATGCCGAAGAAAGGATCGCGGACTGCGACAGGCGCTTGGAGCAGCAAAACAACGCATTACAGGAGCTTTTGAGCGAAGAAAACGACTGCAAGGTGCAGTCTGATATCGCGACGCAGCGCATCGAGGCATTCCGCGCGATGGAGGAGCATTTTGAGGGCTTCCCCGGCAGCGTTCGCTTTGTAATGGAGGAATATGCCGCAGGGCGCATCACCGACGCGCGCGGACAGAAGTGCGGCAAGATCTACGGTCCGCTTTCCAAGCTGATCTCGGTGGACGCGGAGCACGTGACCGCGATCGAGATCGCGCTCGGTGCCAACCTTCAACACGTCGTTGTTGAGGACGAGCAGGTCGCCAAAAACGCGATGTACGCCTTGAAGCAGGCGCAGGTGGGACGCGCCACCTTCTTCCCCATTTCGTCCGTGCGCGCACAGACCGTGACGGCGGAAATGGAGGAGGCAAAAAAGTGTCCCGGTTATATCGGTATCGCCGCTGACCTTGTGAATTGCGAGGGCAAATTCCGCGACATCGTTTCGCATTTGCTGGGACGCACCGTCGTGTTCGATCATCTGGATCATGCCACCGATATGGCGCGCAAAACGAAATTCCGTGTCAAGGTCGTGACGCTTGACGGTCAGGTCATCAACGCGGGCGGCTCGTTTACGGGCGGCTCGGTTAAGCAAAAGGCGGGGATTCTTTCCCGTTCGGGCGAGATCGCCGCGCTTTCCGAAAAGCTCAGGGACCTGTCGGCACGCATGGAAACGCTTCGCCGCGACCGTGAAAAGCTGGAACGCGAGATCAAGGAGCTCGCAGAGGAGCGCTCTGACGCCGACGATCGCCGTCAGCTGCTTGCCTCCTTGCAGAGCGCGGAGGCGGGCATCGCCGCCCAGCATCGCGCCAAGCTTGAAGCAAACGAGGCGTTGATCCAAAAGCTGAACGAGGATTTTGAAATGCTGTCGCGTCAGCGCGCGGGGTATGACGAGGAGCTTGAAAAGCTTGCCCTGCGCGAAAAGGAGCTGCATCACCAGATCGAACAGATCGGGCAGTTGCGCGCCGAAAAGGACGTGGAGCGCAACGGTGTGCTTGACGAAAAGACCGCCAAGGAAGCCGAAATGACCGAGCTGTACATCGCCATCAGCGGTGTGCGTAAGGATATTGAAACCGCCACCGTCTATATGCAGGAATCCGACGCGCGTGCCGAGGGCTTGCGTGAGGAGATCCGCGCAGCAAAGGAGCAGCTTGCGGCTTTGGAGGAAAGTATCCGTACAGAGCTTTTGCGCCAGGAGGCGAACCGCAATACCTTTGCCGAGGGCGAGCGTGTGCTGTCCGAGCTCAACGCGCAATACAGCAGCTTGCAGGACGGCAGTATGGCGTTTGAAAAGAAGCTCTCGGAGCTGAATGCCAAGATCCAGAGCAAGCTCACCGAAAAGGAAACCTTTTTCCGCGCACATACCAAAAACGAAACGCGCCTGAACACCTTGCGCGAGGATCAGGATAAGCTGACGAACAAGTTCCGCGAAGATTACGAAATGACGCGTAACGAGGCGTTGGAGCTTGGCTATGAGATCATCACCGCCGATCAGGTCGAGGAAATAAGACAGTTGCAGATCAACTGCCGCAACCGTTTGCGCGCCATCGGCAACGTGGACCTTGACGCCGTGAATAAATACAAGGACGTCAAGGAACGTTATGATTACATGGCGGGACAGATCGCCGATCTGACCGCCGCCCGCGATGACCTTGCCAAGATCATTCGCGAGCTGGAAACCGAGATGCAGGTTTCCTTTATGAAGACCTTTGAACAGATCAATCAAAACTTCGATAAGACCTTCAAGGAGCTGTTCGGCGGCGGCAGTGCGGAGCTTTCGCTCTCCGACCCCACCGACGTGCTGACCAGCGGCATCGAGATCAAGGCGGCACCCCCCGGCAAGATCATCAAGAATATGACGATGCTGTCGGGCGGCGAGCAGTCCTTTATCGCGATCGCTCTGTTCTTTGCCATTTTGCAGGTCAATCCGACG
>JAGALS010000016.1 GCA_017625065.1 Clostridia bacterium
AGAGGATTTCTTGTGCCAAAGGATGATGTGATCGAATTTGAGGGTACGGTGCTTGAGGCGCTGCCCAACGCCACCTTCAAGGTTAAGCTTCCGAACGGTCACCTGGTGACCGCCCACATTTCGGGCAAGCTTCGTATGAATTATATCCGCATTTTGCCGGGTGACCGCGTTACCATCGAGGTTTCGGTCTATGACCTGACCAAGGGACGCATTACCTGGCGTGCGAAATGACCTATTTAAGGTTTGAACAATTTTGATGAAAGGAATGGTAGGACAAATGAAAGTAAAACCTTCCGTTAAAAAGATCTGCGACAAGTGCAAGATTATCAAGAGAAAAGGCCAGGTCATGGTCATCTGTGAGAACCCGAAGCACAAGCAGAGACAGGGTTAATCCCACACTGAAGAAAGAGGTGAAATAACATGGCTCGTATTGCAGGTGTTGATATTCCCAATCAAAAGAGAGTGGAAATTGCACTGACCTATATTTACGGCATCGGCCGTAAGAGCGCAAACGACATCCTCGCAAAGACCGGTATCAACCCCGATACCCGTGCAAAGGATCTGACCGAGGAAGAGGTTGCAAAGCTGCGTGACGAGATCGAAACGAACTATCATGTAGAGGGTGATCTTCGTCGTGATGTTGCACTGAACATCAAGCGTTTGGTTGAGATCAACTGCTACCGTGGCATTCGCCATCGTAAGGGTCTGCCCGTAAGAGGTCAGAGAACCAAGACCAACGCAAGAACTCGCAAGGGTCCCGCAAAGACCATTGCAAACAAGAAGAAGTAAAGGAGAGGCGTAAGAAATGGCAAACGTTAAAAAGGTCGTTAAGAAACGCCGCGAGCGCAAAAATATTGAGAAGGGTGCCGTGCATATCAGCGCTACTTTCAATAATACCATCATTACCGTAACCGACGTTGCCGGTAATGCAATTTCTTGGGCTTCCGCCGGTGAGCTCGGCTTCAAGGGCTCCCGTAAATCCACTCCGTTCGCTGCTCAGTCCGCAGCAGAGCAGGCAGCAAAGCTTGCTATGGAGCATGGACTGAAGTCCGTTGAGGTCTACGTTAAGGGCCCCGGCTCCGGACGTGAATCGGCAATCCGTGCATTGGAGACAGTGGGTCTGCAGGTCACTATGATCAAGGACGTCACTCCCATCCCCCACAACGGCTGCCGTCCCCCCAAGCGCCGTCGCGTTTGATTTTACACAGGAGGTAAACGAAAATGGCAAGATATACTGGACCTGTATGCCGTCTGTGCCGTCGTGAGGGCACCAAGCTGTTCCTCAAGGGCGAGCGCTGCTTGACCGGCAAATGCGCCATCGACCGCAGAAGCACTGCTCCCGGTCAGCACGGCGCCGCAAACAAGAAGGTTCGCGAGTATGGTATGCAGCTTCGTGAGAAGCAGAAGACCAGAAGATACTACGGTGTGCTCGAAAGACAGTTCGCTAACTACTTTGAGGAGGCTGACCGTCAGACCGGTATGACCGGTGAGAACCTGCTGGTTCTTTTGGAGCGCAGATTGGACAACGTTGTCTACCGCATGGGTATGGCAGAGAGCCGCAAGGAGGCTCGTCAGCTCGTGCTTCATGCACACTTCACCCTGAACGGTAAGAAGGTAACCATCCCCTCGATCTCCGTTAAGGTTGGCGATGTCATCGCTGTGAAGGAAAGCAGCCGCGATTCCGCTAAGATCAAGGAGCTTATGGAGAAGATGGCTTCCAAGCTGAATCCCAAGTGGCTCGAGGTCAACAAGGAGAACGCTACTGCAAAGGTTGTTGCTCTTCCTGCCCGTGAAGACATCGACTTTGATTTCAACGAGCAGCTTATCGTCGAGTTGTATTCGAAGTAATCCGTGACGTTTGTGGCAAGAGAAATTTTGACACGATGCCACAATGCAAATCGTTCGATGAAACACGCCGCACTTGCGGCACCACACATTTAGAAGGAGGGTTACGAGAATGCTTGAAATTGAAAAGCCGAATATCACCATTGCCCATTTGAGTGAGGATGAAAGAAGCGGTACCTTTGTTGTCGATCCCCTGGAGCGCGGCTACGGTATCACGTTGGGTAACTCCCTGCGTCGAATCATGCTCAGCTCTTTGCAGGGTGTAGCCGTCACGAGCATCAAGATCGACGGCGTTCTCCACGAATTTTCCACGATTCCCGGTGTGAAGGAAGATGTGACCGAGATCGTCCTGAATGTAAAGGGCATCACAGCGAAGCTGTACAGCACCACCCCCAAGATCGCGATCATTGATGTGACCGGTCCTTGCGATATCACCGCAGGTGATATCAAGCAGGATGCCGATCTGGAGATCCTGAATCCCGATCATCATATCGCAACGGTCGCTGAGGGCGAGCGCTTCTACATGGAGCTTTGCTTCGATCACGGCCGCGGATACGTTTCGCAGGAGCGCAACAAGCAGCTTGCTACGATGGCGCTGAATGCAAACACCTCCGCCCCCATCGGTACCATTTATACCGATTCGATCTACACACCTGTGTACAAAGTGAATTACACGGTGGAGAATACCCGTGTCGGTAATATTACCGATCTTGATAAATTGACCATTGAGGTTCTGACCAACGGAACCATCACGGCCAAGGAAGCGATTTCTCTTGGCGCCAAGATCCTCAACGAACATCTCAACCTCTTTGTGAACCTCACCGATGAGGCAAAGAAGGCAGAAATCATGGTAGAACGTGAAGAGACCATCAAAGAAAAGGTCCTTGAGATGACCATTGAAGAGCTTGACATGTCGGTTCGTAGCTTCAACTGCTTGAAGCGTGCCGGCATTGACACGGTGGAGGATTTGACCAACCGTACCGAGGAGGACATGATCAAGGTCCGCAATCTCGGCAAGAAGTCGCTTGAAGAAGTTATTCAGAAACTGCGTTCGCTTGGCCTCGACCTGAAAAAGGAAGAGGACTAAGCCCGCTACCAAAAAAATAGGAGGGAAATACCAATGCCCGGAAGAAAACTCGGCAGACCTACCGAGCATCGTAATGCGATGCTGCGCGGTCTTGTGACTTACCTGCTGGAGAACGGTACGGTTGAGACCACCCTTGCAAGAGCAAAGGAAGTCCGCTCCATGGCAGAAAAAATGATTACGCTTGGCAAGAAGAACACCCTTGCCAGCCGTCGTGCCGCACTGGCATATATCACGAAGGAGGACGTCGTTTCCAAGCTGTTTAACGAGGTCGCTCCCAAGTACGAGTCCCGCAATGGCGGCTACACCCAGATCTTCAAGATGGGTCCCCGTCGCGGTGACGCGGCTGAGATGGCTTTGATCAAGCTGATCGAGGACTGATCGTGAGCAAAAAAGCACCCACAGATGTGGGTGCTTTTTGTTTTTTGGATAAAAAAGCCCCTCTTGATTTTGCCGAAATAATGTGATATAATATATTCTGTATAATTATGTCTGCGTAAGCGGAAATATAGGAGGTTTTCAATGGAGCGCGTTTCAAAGGAAAACTATTACTTGGATATTGCACAGACCGTTGCCGAGCGCAGCACCTGCTTGCGCCGCAAATTCGGTGCCATTATCGTGAAAAACGACGTGATCGTTTCTACGGGCTATAACGGTGCCCCCCGTGGACGTAAAAACTGCAGCGATCTGCAATTTTGCTTCCGTGACAAGATGAACATTCCGCGCGGCGAGCGCTATGAGATGTGCCGTTCTGTGCACGCCGAGCAGAACGCCGTGATCGCGGCTCCCCGCGATCAGATGCTGGGGGCAACTCTTTATATGGCTTGCGTAACGCCCGAGGAGGGTGATATCGTTGGCGGTATGAACTCTTGTATGATGTGCAAGCGCGTCATTTTGAACGCTGGCATCGCAAAGGTCGTGGTGCGGGATACCAAGACCGAGTACCGTGTGATCGACACACAGGAATGGATCGAAAATGACGACTCTTTGTCGGGGCAGTTTGGGTATTGATATGAAGAAGTTTCTACTGTTGCTTCTTTCGCTTGTGCTGTTGCTCTGCTCTTGTTCGGGACTTCGGAGCTTTGAGCGCGATGCCGAAGGCTACGGCTATACCGACAAAAGATCCGATCTGTATTATGTGGAATTGGATGCTGCCTTCGAGCCCGCCAAGACGGGAGAGGCGTTTGGAGAGTACGAAAATGAAAAAACGGGCGCGAAGCGCACCTTCAGCGAAATTCCGGACCTTGATCCCGCGCTGTTTTTGACCGATGAATACCTGAATGTGTATTATGCGGGGGAAACACCCGTTGATGCTTCGAAATGGGAGCTTTCCGCAATCCTTGTATGCGATGAGGACGTCATCAGTGTGGAAATGTTCCGTTTTACCGCCGAAAAGGATGCCGCAACCGTAGCCGAGATCCGTTCTCTTTGGTTTGAGGGAACGGGTGATGCTATGTTGCCTTTCAGCGATGCCTCTTACAAGCGGCGCATCAAGATGAGCTGCGATGCATACCCGAACCTCTTTTACTGCTTCTCATTTTTAGCCTATGATAGCGGCGAGGCGTATTTTTACGATGCGACCAGCCGCCGCACCGTGGCTGTGCCCGATGCTTTAGTGGCATTGCTGCGCTCTGCCGCAGCACAGGAGAACTGATATGACCGATATTGCTGTTGACACCTTGCAGAAAAAAAATGGGGCATCCAAAGCCCCACACCGTGTACTGTTTGTTTGCACGGGAAATACCTGTCGCTCACCCATGGCGGCGGCATTGTATAACGATATGGCGCACCGCGAGGTCTGCAGCGCCTGTGCCGAGGGGATCAGCGCGGCTGTGGCTTCTTCGGCGGGACTTTATGCAAACGAGGGCGATCCGATCTCTACGGATGCGGTCACCGCATTGCGTGAAGCACACGTCGCCTCGGTTTCGGGGAACGATTACACAGCGCACCGTGCCAGAACCGTGACACGCGAGATGGTCGAGCAGGCCGACGAGGTCATCGCCATCAGCGGCTCTCACGCAATGGAGCTGATGCTGCGCTTTCCCGAACACGTGGGAAAGATCAAAACGCTGGCAATGAATATTTCCGACCCTTACGGCCGTGGGATCGAGGCATATCGCGAATGTCTGATGCAGCTGCGCTATTGCTTGCAGCTTTTAACACAGAGCGAGGACGAGCCATGAGCGTGACGCGCATCGGACCGCAGCATCTTGCAGGCGTAGCTGCCATTGAAAAAGAAGTATTTGCAAATCCTTGGAGCGAGAAGTCGCTGGAGCTTCTTTGCGGCGATACCGCCCTTGGCTTTGCTGCAATAGATGGAGATACCGTAACGGCTTACGGCGGAATGCTGACGGTCTTGGACGAAGGGCAGATCACGAATATCGCAACACATCCCGATCATCGTCGCCAAGGACTTGCCGCCAAGGTGCTTGCCGCATTGCTTGAAGAAGCGCGCGCAAGAGGCATCGTTTCGGTGACCTTGGAGGTGCGGGCATCCAATGAGGCGGCTATTTCGCTATATCAAAAGTTCGATTTTTCAGTGGTGGGCAAGCGTGTGCGCTTTTACACCCAGCCAACGGAGGATGCGCTGATCATGCAGTGCACCCTAACATCATAAACGGAGACCATTCATGTATATTCTGGGAATTGAAAGCTCCTGCGACGAGACCTCGGCGGCCGTCGTTCTAATGGAGGAGGGGAAGCGAGAGATCGCTTCCAATATCGTGGCATCGCAGATCGAGACCCACCGTCTGTACGGCGGTGTTGTGCCCGAGATCGCCAGCCGCGCACATATCGAGGCGATCACAAGCATCACCCATCAGGCGCTGGATGAGGCAGATGTCACACTTGCCGATATCGGCGCCATCGCCGTGACAGCGGCGCCGGGGCTGATCGGAGCCTTGCTTGTGGGAGTTAATTTTGCCAAATCGCTTGCTTTTGCAAATCATATCCCGCTCGTGCCCGTCAATCATATCAAGGCACACGTGGCGGCGGCATATCTTGCCGACCCCGAGCTGAAGCCCCCCTTCCTTGCGGTGGTGGTCTCGGGCGGTCATACGTCGCTGTTTCGCGTGGAAAACGATACCACGTTTGTCGAGATCGGCGCGACCCGTGACGATGCGGCAGGCGAGGCATTTGACAAGATCGGCCGTGTGATCGGACTCCCCTATCCCGGCGGTGCCGCTTTGGACAAGCTCGCGTACGAGGGGGATCCCAAGGCTGTAAAGCTGCCTTCGCCCGCGCTTGCGGGGGAAACCTTGGATTTTTCGTTCAGCGGACTCAAGACAGCAGCCCTCAATTATATCAACACCTGTCAGCAAAATCACGTTGAGGTGCCCCGTGCCGATCTGGCGGCCTCCTATACCCGTGCCATCGTGGAGGGGATCGCCGCCAAGACCGAGCAAGCGCTGAAAAGCGGTGCATACAAAACTGTCGTGCTGGCGGGCGGTGTTGCGGCAAATTCGCATTTGCGAAGCCGTCTTGCCTCGCTCACCAAGGCACACGGCGCCCGTCTTTCGGTGCCGCCGATCGCACTTTGCGGCGATAACGGCGCTATGGTTGCGGCGGCAGGATATTTCGCTTTTATGCAGGGGCAACGCGCGGGAACCGACCTCAATGCCTGGGCCGAGGATCACCCTGCGTGGGAAATGCAGTAAGGCACGAAAGCTGCGTTTTGTCAAGAGCTTTTTGCAAGAAAAAGCATTTTCGGCGAAATGGATAAAACTTTCACAAAATGTGTTTTCCACAACACTTTTCCACAGGATTGTGGAAAAGCTGGATGATACGAAAAAATATTCATTTAAAACCGCTGTTCCTGCATAAAAAAAGAGATAAAACATCCCAAAAGTAGCGGAAAAAGGTTGTTTGTTGTGGAAAAGCCTGTTGGAACTGTTGATAACTTTATACAATTTTGACTGTGGAAAACTAAAAATTTATTTGATTTTGAAGAAGAAACCGAAGAAAAAAGATTGTGCAATTTCCCGAATTTAACTTTTTTCGGATGAATTTGCACATAAAAGGAGAAGAAAAATGTCAAGAGAAGAAGCACGCGAAGAAGCACTTTCGGACATCAAATTTAAGGGGACAAGTGTCAGCCCCGCGGTCATCAAGCGACTGCCGCGCTATTTCCGTTATCTGCGCGAATTGATCCGATGCGGCAAGATGCGTATCAGCTCGGGCGAGCTTTCCGAGATGATGCACGTGACAGCTTCCCAGATCCGACAGGATCTCAACTGCTTTGGCGGCTTTGGACAGCAAGGGTACGGATATAACGTCAATTACCTCTACGCCAGAATTTGTGAGATCCTTGGCGTTGGCGAGGGCTATCACGCGATCGTGATCGGTGCGGGTAATCTCGGCAAGGCGCTCATCCGCAATCCCATGTTTGAAAAGCGCGGTGTGGATATCATCGGCGTTTTTGACATTTCGCCCGACGTGATCGGAAAAACGGTGGCGGATAATGCAGTACGCGGCATGGACGAGCTTGAGAGCTTTTGCGCCGAGCACAAGGTCGATATTGCGGTGCTGACACTGACAAAGGATCACGCCAGCGAGGTCGCGGAGCGCTTGGTTGCGCTTGGCATCAAGGGTCTTTGGAATTTCACGGGCAAGGAGCTTGACGAGCTTGCCCCCGATACCGTAGTGGAAAACGTGCACATCGGAGATTCCTTGATGACACTTTGCTATGAAATACGTGTACGTGAAGAGGAGAATCAGAAGGGATGAAACTGTGCTTTACGTTTGGTAACGATGCGCTGATGCTGCCCGTGCAGCTCATACAGCACGTGGATAAAGCCAACAAAAAAGATATCAAGGTGCTGCTTGCTCTTGCCGCGGAGCCGATGGCTCGTGTGGATCTTGCAGCGGGCTCTAGCATCGTTTCACAGCGCCTTGCCCTTGGTGAGCGCGAGGTCGATGCCGCGATTGCCTTTTGGCGTGGAACGGGGATCATCGCTGTTCTGGAGGAGGGTGAGGAAGCGGCAGCTGCCGCGCCTGCGACACCCGAAGCACAGCAGCAGGCGGCAACGCCCCGTGTGATCGCGGACGGCGGCTTGCCTGTCTATTCCTCGACCGAGCTTTCGGGACTTTTAGAACGTCGTCGGGAGCTGGCATCCCTCGTTGACGAATGTCAGCGCGTGTTCGGCAAGATCTTTAACACCCATGAGGTCAGTCAGATCGCGGGGATGGTGGATTATCTCGGATTTGACGGGGATTACATCTTATCTCTGCTGTCCCATTGCGTGCGTATGGAGAAAAGGTCCTTGCGCTATGCCGAAAAAATGGCGCTCACATTACACGATGAGGGCATCACCGAATGTGCCGTCTTGGAGGAGCGCTTGCATCGCATCGAGCTGATGGCGACCTCGATTGGAAAGATACGTACCATGTTCGGCCTTTCCGCCAGAGCGTTGACCACCAAGGAAAAGAGAATGGTCGAACGCTGGGTCTGCCAGATGCAGTACAGCGACGACGTGCTGCGCCTGGCGTACGAGACCACCGTCAATGCCATCAATGAGGCATCCATCCCTTATGCCAACACCATTCTGGAGCGCTGGTATGCGGAAGGGTATCGCACGATGGCTGACGTGGAGAAGGCGCTTGCGGAATACCGCCGCAAGAAGACCGAGGGCAGCTTTGACGTGGATGATTTCTTTGAAGCGGCATTAAAACGCACATACGGAGAATGATATGGCATACAATAAAGAAAATTACCGTCGCATCCGTGCGGCGTACCAAACCAAATATTTGAAGGCGCACGAGGAAGCCGACCGACGTATGGCGGAGCTGCACGCAAAAAGTCCTGCTATTGCCGCCATTGACCGCGAGCTTGCAATGGCGGGCGCAGAGATCGCTATGGCAGCCCTTGGAACGGGAAAGGAATATAAAGAAAAGCTTGCGGCGGTGAAGGAAAAGAACCTTGCGTTGCAGCGCGAGCGCGCGATCCTGCTGAAAAATCTCGGCTATCCCGCTGATTACACACTGCCCCCTTACGAATGTGAGCTTTGTCAGGATTCGGGCTTTGTCGGCACGAAAATGTGCGAATGTATGCGGCGCGAGCTGGTGCTTGCCGCCTATGAGGAGTCGGGTCTTGGGGAGCTGATGAAAACGCAATCCTTTGAAAGCTTTTCGCTGGATTACTATAAAGCCGACCCCGTTGAAGCGGAGAAAATGCAAAAAAATCTCGAAATCTTGCACACGTATGCCGAAAATTTTGACACAGGTGCTGATAATTTGATCCTTTTGGGTGATACGGGACTTGGAAAAACGCATCTTTCCACCGCCGTGGCACGCCGCGTGATCGACCGTGGCTTTGATGTGTACTATACGGGCGCGATCGCGATGTTTGCCGATTTTGAGCACGCGAGATTCGGCACGGGTCTTGGCGAGCAGATGGCAGATCCTGCCCGTTACGTGGACTGCGATCTGCTGATCCTCGACGACCTCGGTACCGAGGTCACCAATCAGTTCACAAACTCCTGCCTTTATATGGTGCTGGATCAGCGCATCAATCTTCGTCGCCCGACCATCATCAATACCAACCTCACGGGCAAGGAGATCAGGGCGCGCTATACCGACCGCATCGCAAGCCGCATTTTGGGCGTATTCAAGCCTTTGCTGTTCGTGGGCACAGACGTGCGCCGTCAAAAGCTTATGAAATAACGCATAAAAAATAAGGGATATGTGAAAACTAGGCATATCCCGTATTTTTTTGATAGAGGAGTGAGCGCAATGCCCGAAACCAAAGAAAAAAGAGAGACCACTGAGGAATTTTTCCTTGGCGAGATCTACAAGAATGCCAAGATGGGAGCCGATTCCATCATCAATCTGTTGCCCCACGTGAAGGAAGACAGCTTGCGTAGTGTGATGACGATGCAGCTTGACGGTTACGAAAAGTACGCCGCCCGCGCCGCCGAGGCGCTGTGTCGCTTGGGGCTTGAAGCAAAGGAAGAAAACATCCTTACGCGCTTCTCCGCACGCATCGGTGTTGCGATCAATACGATGATCGATTCCACCACAAGTCACATTGCCGAAATGATGATCGAGGGGTCCAATATGGGGATCACCGATATGACAAAGCTGCTCAACTGCCACGAGCCGCGGGGATCCGGTAAGGAGGCAACACGCCTTGCGCGCGAGATCGTTGCGTTTGAGGAGCACAACCTTGAAATGCTGAAGCGATACCTGTAAAAAACGCGATAACTCACCGAACGGGGTGAGTTATCGCGTTTTTTTATGCGGTTTCTTTGGACGCATAATGCTCGTAGGCGTGTAACAAATACGGGCGTATGTATCGCTGAACCAGGATCGGCAGGATCTGCAGGATCGCATTGATGATTGCCACGGGCAGAGCGAAGAAAAATAGATGATCGGGAAAGGGTAAGAGTGCCGAAAAGGAAAGGGGGATGACGGCAAAGCCGGCAAAAAGCGAGAAAAAATGCATACACTCGGCGTAGCAGGTCTCGGAAAGGAATTTCAAGAGATATGCGGGGCTTTTCGGCTCTGCGATATGCTTTTTGGAAAAACCGACCAGCATTCCACCCGTTTCGGGGATCTTATCCTTCCAATGGCGGATGCCAAGGCGTACGTAAATGCGGCGCTCGATCTTTCGCACACGCCAGATCGGACGCCGCCCGTCCATCCAGCGCTTTGGTAGGAGATAGCGCACAATAAGTGCCACAACGGCATCGATCAAAAAGGCGATCAGCATCGTGATATACGCCGCAAAAAAGGCAAACGCGGGGGACATATCACCCAGCAAGATCGCGATCGTGGCAAGGATCGCAGGACCGCCAAAAATCACAGCAAGATAGTAACGAAACATAGCAGCGCCTCACAAGGATGCAGACGGTTCGGTCTGCTCGGTGGTATATACGGGATATTCGCCATAGACCTCTTTGTACTTTTCACGGCACATCCGCATATTTTCATCGCGCAGCCACGCCACGTTCTCGCGGAAGGGAAGCTCCTTCTTTGGATACAAAGGGGGCATAATGTGCAGCGTAAAGTGCTTTTTTTCGATACCGTTATCATCAAAAACGCCCGTGCCGCGGAAGGTGATGAAGCAGGGAACGACGGGTACGTTGTTGCGCACGGCAAGATCAAAGGCACCGTCCTTGAAGGGGCGGGGCTTTTCATAGTGCCACCACATCGCCTGCTCGGGGTAGATCAGAACACGCTTGCCGTGCGCGAGATAGTGCTTCACGGCGGCGGTAAACTTGCGAATGGTTGCAATATCCGTGCCAAGCGGCAGCATACCGCCCGCGCGCATATGATCGCCAAAGCTGCCTCGCATATTGTTAAAGGGGGCAGCGACGACATAGGGGCGGTTGGGTCTGCACGCGTGCTGGACCACAAGGCAGTCAAATTTATCCACGTGGTTGCAGGTCAGAATGGCGGCACCGACATCCTTTAAATGCTCTTTTCCTTCCACCACGGTGCAAAACATCTGTTTGCTGACCTTTTTGGCAAAGGGATAGACGATGAAGCGGCGCGAGAAAAAGTAGCGCAGGCGCTTGCTCAGTGTGCGCGGTACGTAGGGGAAATCGGGCGTGACGGGGATCACAATGCTTTCGTCTATGGGATCCGCGTGGCGGTCGAAGGCGCCCTCTTTTTCGTATTGCTCGATCGCGGCAAGGACCGCAGGGCGCGTGTGGTCGTTGGGGATGTGCTTTTGCTTCATTTTCCCTTCTCGCTTTCGGCAAAGTTGACACGTTGAATGGCATCCCACGAACGGCCGAAGGGGGTAAACAGCGCGATACCGACGATGGGGATGTATTCCATATAGAAGATGGGGTGAACGAATAACAGGATCAATTTACGGTGAAGGGGCAGACGGATGTTTTCGAAGTCCGCGATCAATGCGATCAGGGTCATCACAAAAAACATCGCATAGATCGCGCCAATGCCGATCACGGCATTTCGCATAGCGGGGAACCAAAGCGGCGAGCGAAAGGCGCGAAGCAGTACGGCGGCGACGGCGTTCCCGATCGCAAAGAGCGTCGAAATACCGATCAGGAGATAAACGATCCAAAGGTTTCTGGTGTGATAGATCTGACGGTAACGGCGGGAGGCAACGGGATCGGCTGCAATTTTAGGCGCGTAGATGCGCTTGCTGTCGATCACGCCCGTCAGCCAACGGCGGCGGCGCTTGTTGGTAACGCGGTGGCTGTCGGCTTCCTCCATATACAGGAACGCGTGCTCGTAATAAAAGGTCTTCCAGCCCTTCAAAACGATATCGTGCATCAGCTCCATATCCTCGGTGACGGTGGAGCGATAGGGCCAGCCCCCGTTCATACGCACGATGTCGGCGCGCAGCATCAGCCCCGTGCCAACCGTGAAGCAGGTGTCGCCGTGGGCGGCCTTCGCGCGGTTGCCCATATTGTCGATCAAGGTCCAGATGATGGCGTTGCAGCAAGCGGAAAGAGGCTGCGAGCGGCGATCGCCGAAGAAATAGTTCTTGACCTTTTTCTTGGCACAGATGACCTCGGCACCGCTTTCCAGCGCGTTGTTCATCTCCTCGCAAAATTTTTCGTCCAGCACGCAGTCGGCATCCACGATGATATAGGCATCATAGCGACGGGGTGTTTCGCTTAAAATGGTCTTCATACAGGTGTCCAATGCGTCGCCCTTGCAGGTCTGGTTTGAAACGATATGCACTCTTGCGCCTGCTGCCTCTGCCATTGCGATCGTGGGGTCGTCCTTGGATGCGACGATCACGTGCGCGTCGAATGCCTCGCGGGGATAGGTCTGCTTCCCGATGCTGTCCAAAAGCGAGCCGATGGCAGTGCTTTCATTTCGCGCGGGGATCAGGAGCGCCAAATTACGTGTTTGCTCTGCCTTTAACCTTGGTTGCTTACGCCGCGCCCAGCACCAGCAGGAAAGACGGGGGAGGTAAAGCAAAATACAAACCGCGGTGCACAGCAAATATATTTTAAGTAAGATGTCGAATATCTCCATAGTGCCTCCTCCTCAAAAATCGAATGTGGTTTTACAAACCATATTATACAGTAATCGCTAGTTATTGTCAAGACATTGCGCTAAAAAAACAAAATTTTTCATTAAATATAAATATCAAAAAAGCCCCGATGCGCTATTTGACGCATCGGGGCTTTTGCAATCGGATCAAACGATCTTCTTGATGAGTCCCTTTTCGATCAGGGATTCGGTCGTTTCATTTTCCATACACCACTTCTTGGGGGTGAACTTGGGATTGGGAACAAGTCCTTCCTGCTCGGCAAGCTTTTCGATCAGCTCCAGGCCCCACTTGATGCTACGCTTGGAGGAAAGGCGCAGACGGCAGGGAACCTCGGCGTATTTCTTGGAGGTGCCTGCATCGGCGACGTTGTACTTGGTGCCCTCCAGGGTGCTCATATCAAGCGCCAGGAACAAGCACAGAGACTTGCCGCGGATGGCGAACTTTGCAAGCTGCTTGCGGCCCGACTTGATGGAGTCGTAGCTCCAGCTCACACGGGAGTTGACCTTCTTGTAGGAAAGCAGAGCATTCTTCAGTGCCTCGTAGCGCTCCTGGACCTCAGCGGGGGATTGGATCACACGGGCGGTGAAGGATTTCTTGTAAGCGGAATAGATCACGTTGCCGTTGGCATCGGTCTCGGCGATCACAACACGGTCGGGCTTTGCTTTGGGAGGAACTGCAGCCGTGGGAGCCTCCTCTGCGTTTTCTTCAGCGGGAGCTTCTTCATCATCAGCTTCTTCCTCGTCGTCAGCCTCTTCCTCGGCTTCCTCGGTGATCTCCTCAACGGTCTCTTCAACAGCCTCCTCAACAGCTTCCTCAACAGTCTCTTCAACGGGAGCTTCTTCAGCGGCTTCCTCAACAGCCTCCTCAACGGGAGCCTCCTCGGCAGCTTCCTCAACAGCCTCCTCAACGGGAGCCTCCTCGGCAGCTTCCTCAACAGCCTCCTCAACGGGAGCCTCCTCGGCAGCTTCCTCGACAACCTCTTCAACGGGAGCTTCTTCAACAGTCTCTTCAGCAGCAGCTTCCTCAACGGCCTCCTCAACGGGAGCTTCCTCGGCAGCTTCCTCAACAGCCTCTTCAGCAGAAGCCTCTTCAGCGGCTTCCTTGGCAGCCTCGGCCTCGGCAGCCGCGATCTTTTCCTGCGCGTCCTTCAAGGCCTTTGCCTTTTTGGCGGCATTCAGCTTCTTGCTCTGGCTCGTGGAGGTGATAAGGCAAACGATCAACGCGATCGCGCAAACAGCGCCTGCAGCGATCAATGCGTACATTTGTGTCTGCGTAATAACGGCAAGCACTGCCATCAGCACGGGGAAGGAAACCGAGTACATCTTCATCTCCTTCTTGTACTGCACGGTGTGAACGATGGTGAAGATCACAAAGATCAATGCCAAAGCAGCCAGTGCGATCGCAACGGTCCAGGTGTAGGAGGCAATTTCGGAAACGACCAGGCTGCCGTCCTTTTCTTCGATCATATAAAGGCTTGTATCAACGTTATGGGCGGTGAACTGTGCGGCGGTCGCGTTCTTGGCAAGCACGGTATCCTGTGCAAGCTTGCAGCCGTAAGCAACAGCGATCTGCTCGCCCGTGTAAGCGGTCTTGGCGCCGTTGGTGCCGTTCAGTGTGTTGGCGTAGCCTACGTAAAGGGGAGTGCCCGCATCGGATGTCAGAGAAGGCGCGCCGGCAAGGAAGAGCTCACCGGTTCCGCAGTTCTGCACAGCAAAGGTGCCGGCAGAATGGATGTTGCCTGCGGTGAGCAGCAGGGAGCCACCCTTCAAAACAATGGCAGAGGTCTTATCGGCAACGATACGACCGGTCTTGCCGCTAGAGGAATCCAGAATGGTAACGATACCCGTCGACACGTTCAGGGTGTCGGTCACGGTCAGCGTTTTGCCGTTGAGGTCGATCGAATAGTCGCCGCCGATCTCAAGGCCGTTTGTTTGTGTATCGGCAAGGAGCTGTACGGTGCTGTCCTTTTTGGTGACGGCGGTGTTGAGGGCATCCGCAAAGGTGAGCGCGGTATAAACGTCTTCACCCAAGGTCACCGTAGCAACGGCGCTCGCTTCGGTAGCGGAAGCAGAGAGGCCGAGTGCCGCAACCATACCAATGGTCAGGCACAACGTCAGCAAGCAAGCAAGAAATCTTTTTTTCATGGATAAACCTCCGTATGTAAAAATTTGTACTTGCGCGATCGCGGTAAAAGCAAGATCCTTGACACCCCGCGTTGTTGTCAAGAAAATCCAAGAAGCCCAAACACGTATAGCATTTTCGTTGGATTTAAGATTATTATAGCATAAAAAAATATACTTGTGAAGGGCTTTTTCTCAATTTTTTACAGTTTTTTATATAAAATTTGCATTTTTTTCGAAAAAGAAGCGAAAAAAGGCCCCGTTCGCCGCCCAAAAGGGTGGCGAACGGGGTGAGATATCGCGTTTTTTAGTGTACGATCGGATAGAGCTGGATCGTGTTGCCGCCGTCAAGCGTGAGCTCAGCGCCCGTCGTATTACGGGCGTGTGCGGCAAAGTAGTAGACCGCATCGGCGACGTCCGCACCTACCGCAACATCTCCGATCGGGGTAAAACGGGAGGGGACGCTCGCGTAAAAATCGGGATTTTTCTCCCAACGGTCGGTTTTGATCATACCGGGCAGCACCGCATTGACGCGGATGTTGTATTTGCCAAGATCAAGCGCCAGCGCGCGCATCAGCCCCAGCTGTCCGCCCTTGGATGTAATGTAGGCAATGCGGTCGGGGATGGCGCGGTAGGCGGTGTTGGAGTTCACGAACACGATATTGCCGCCACCGTTATCCTTCATACGTCTCGCTGCTTCCTCGCAAAGGCAGAAATTCCATACCACGTTGGTGTTGATCACCTTCATCAGGTCGGTGAGAGGGCTTTCAAAGATCTTCATATTGAGTCCTTGATCCGCCGCGTTCAGAACAAGTGTTTCCACAAATAAGCCCTTTTTATCGATATCCTTGAACAGTTCCTTGACGGCGCTTTCGTTGACCGTTCGCTCGTCAAGCAGCGAGTCGATGGCATATCCGAATATCTGCACGTCGGGGAACTGTTTTCTGTACCGTTCTTCGGCATCGCGTACCTTTTCGGAGTTTCTTCCCGTGAAAAGGACGTTGTATCCTTTGGCGGCGAATTTTTCAACAATGGCAACGCCCGTGTTGATGCAGGCGCCCGTTACAAGTGCTGTTTTCATACTCTTACCTCAAAAATAGAATGCCGTTTCGGGCGGACGGATGTCGGTCAGAGCACCCGTATAATGGCGCAACGTGTGCACCGTATAAGGGTGCTTCAGGCATTCCTCTTCGTTTATTTCAATGCCAAGACCGGGCTTGTCGGGGATCTTGATATACCCGTCCCTGTATTCCAAGCTTTCGTTTGTCACGTCGGCACGCCAGGTCACGTCGCTGTACATGATCTCCAGGATCGAGAAGTTGGGGCAGCAGGCGGCAAGCTGCAAGGTTGCCGCGTTGGCGACGGGCCCCGAGGGGTTGTGGGGCGCGAAGGGAATGTAATACGCCTCAGCAACGGCGGCGATCTTTTTCAGCTCCATAATGCCGCCCGCGTGGCTGATGTCGGGCTGGATATAGTCGGCGGCGCGCATCTCAAACAGCTCCTTGAAGGCGCGCAGGGTGTAAAGGCGTTCGCCCGCCGAGATCGCCACGGGCGATTTGTCGCGCACGGCCTTCAGCGCTTCCAAATTATCGGGCGGCACGGGCTCCTCGAAAAGCATAGGCTTAAATTGCTCCAATTCTTTCGCGATTTTGATACCCGTTGGCACGTTAAACCGTCCGTGACCCTCGATCAGAAGGTCGACCTTGTCGCCCACCGCTTCGCGCACGGCGGCGACACAGCGCAACGCTCTGTCAAGCTCCTCGTTGGAGATTTCCAGATAGGATTTGCCGAAGGGATCCCATTTCATCGCGGTGACACCGCGTTGCACGGCGAGCTTTGCCTTTTCACCAAACTCTTCGGGTGTTTTGGCACCCGAGAACCAACCGTTGACGTAGATGCGTACCTTGTCGTTCACCTTGCCGCCAAGCAGCTGGTAAACAGGTACGTTCAGATACTTTCCGAGAATATCCCACAAAGCCATTTCTACCGCCGACAGGGCTGACATCAGCACTGCGCCCCCGCGCCAATATGCGTCACGGTAAATGTCGTGATAGTGTTTTTCGATATCCAGCGGATTTTTACCCACCAGATACTCCTTGATATGCTCCACGGCACCGATCAGCGCCTTTTCCTTGTATTCCAGCGTCGCCTCGCCCACGCCCGTGAGCCCCTCGTCGGTGTAGACCTTGACAAACACCCAATTGGTGCGGAAGCAGTCGACGGCGAATGTTTTGATGTCTGTAACCTTCATTTTTACTCCTTAATATCGAATACGCGCACGTGATCTACAATAAACTGATCCCCGACCTTGGCGGTGGCGATCGCCTCCTCGGTGGGACGGTGATCCTCGTGACGGTAGCCCTTTGTTTCGGTTGAAATGAGAATAAACTGCTCGATTCCCGATACGAACTCGGTTGTGATACCGTTCTCGACACCGTCTACATAGAACACATACTTATCGGGTAGCCACAAAAGACCGAAGTGGTGGAATTCTGTCTGATCGACCGTCATACCGCCTACCTTGCGGTTTTTCATATCCAGACCGTAGCCGCCTGTGAATACGTTGTGGTGATGGATCTTACCGGGCTTAAAGCATTCCATCACGTCTATTTCGCTACCCGTCAGCTTGGGGTCAAGAGAAGCGCCGATGATGGGGGATTGGATCCAGAATGCCGACCACCAGCCGGGGAGCTGCTGGAGCTTGCAGTAGCATTCGTAATAACCGTATTTGTGGGTGAATTTGTTTTCGTGAAGCTTGCCGATGTTCCATTGCAGATGCTCACGACCGAAGGTGGTCTTTTCCACGGGCTGATCCATAAAGTTGTAGCCGGTCTGGAGCTGGGAGGAAACGATCTCGCCGTTTTCCTCAAAAATACTGAAAACAGCACACCCGTTCTCAATTTTTACGCCCTTGTCGGTCCAGGCGGGATGGCGCTTGCCCATCATGCAAAGACGGTAATCCCATTTGCTTGTATCCAGCGTGTCGCCGTCAAATTCATCTGACCAAACAAGCTCAAAATCGTATCCGTCGGGCAGAAGGCTGGGGGTGTGATCTTTCACTTCGAATTTTTGCATTTTTCTTACCTCACAATTTGATTTCTTTATAAACTTCGGGCAGCACACGGGGCTCTGCCTTGAAGATGTCGGGGGTGTGTTCATCAAACATTCCCACGTGCAGGGGAACTGCCACTTTGGCGCCGCTTGCGCGGAAAAAGCGCTCGGCATCCGCCACGTTCATATTGTTGCCGACACCGTTCACGGGCAAAAAGATGACGTCGATCCCACACGGAAGGTCGGCAAAGATCTTTTTGTTGTAAAGCGTGTCGCCCGTGACGTAATATGTTTTGCTTGTGTCAAGATCCTCGATGATCACGCCGATGGCGTGGGGGTCGCTGTGCTCGGCATAAACTGCCGAAAAACGCATTCCGTTAGCGGTCCACTCGCTGTGACGGTCAAACTGCACGTAGTTGTGACCGTTGCCGTGAGCTCGCGCCTTTTGCCAGACCGACGTGGGGCAGAGCACCAGCATCTGTTTATCCGTTTTGGCAAAGAAGCGCGGGGCGGTCTCGGGGTCATAATGATCTAAGTGATCGTGCGTAAAAATCATCACGTCCGGGGTGATATCGAAAAATTGCTCCTCTACGGGAACGCGGCGGAAGTTCAGCGGATTGACCTTTACCACCGAGTTGGAAAGGTAGGGGTCGATCATCACCGTTTTGCCGTTTTTTTCAAGCAAAAGTCCTGCTTGTCCAAGCCAAGTGATCTTCATTTTGATTCTCCTTTATTGAAATAAGATCGCCAAAGGGCAGTCGGTGAGGGGCAGGTTCCTCAGGCGAACACCGCCAAAGCCCAGATCCTCGATCATAGCGTCGGGCAGAGCGTAGATGCTGCCGTCCCTCAGGTCAAGCAGGCGGATGGCATCATGCTTTTGTCCGAACACCTGCAAGGAAAGCGTACCCTCGTAGGTGGAGGTCAGCAGATCCACCGCGTTCCAATAGATCAGCGCTTTTGTGCCGTCGTCTAACGTAAAGGCGTCGATCTGCACCGTTTTATCGGTGCAATCCCTGCCGTTGACGCGTTTGGAGGGGAGGCTTTCCAAACGGTAGGGGATCGTGCAGGGCTTGAAATCTCCCTTGAACAGAGACGCGAGCGTCGAGAGGGCGTAATAGGAGGGCTTTTCCCTGTATTCGCCGTTGGCGCGTCCGTCCTCGTCAAATTCGGCACCCAGCACACCGAAATAGCCAAAATCCATATAAGACGCTTTGTCGCCGACACGCCCGTGGAGCGCCTCCATCATATCCATTGTCGAAAAGTAAGAGGTGAAGACCACGTCCTCGGCAAGATCGCAAACAAGTCCGCGCAAAAGTGCCTTGATCTGCTTTTCGGGGGTCCAGGCAAAGCCCTTCATGGCGCCGTTGCCGTCACTGCGGGATTGTGCGCCCGTTTCTCCCTGTACCAGCCCGATCCTTGGGTTATAGAGATCAAGCAAACGCCGTAGCTGACGGGCGCCTTGACGGCGCTTGGCCTCGTCGGGGGAATAAGCATGGAAGGAGACCAGATCGATATACTTGTAAAGTCCCGTCGCAAGTGCGCGATTGACGTATTCCAGATCACCCACGCGAGACAGAGCAAATCCCATCACAAGAGCGTCCTTGTCTGCTTTTTTGATAGCGATGGCGGTCTTGCAAGCAAATTCGCCGTACTCGGTGGCGTTACGAATATGGTCGATCTTTTCGTTTTCGCAATGCCACCAGGAGTAATCGCAGTCGGGCTCGTTCCAGATCTCAAAAATTGAAACACGTCCTTTAAAATGCGCGACCGTGGCGCTGACGTAGGCGAGCCACGCATCCATTTCGCGCTCGGTGGAAATGGGCGGACAGCCCACGGCGCCAAACCTGAGCCTTGCAAGCTCGGTGTAGATGGGGTTACCGTAGCACAGGCAGATCCAAGGCTCCATGCCGCGGGATCGAAGGTTGTCTACGATCGCATCCAACCATGCGAAGTCGTATACGCCTTCGCTTTTTTCGGTGCGCGCCCATCCCGATTGGATGCGGATCTTTTTGACGCCGATCCGAGCTACCTTATCATACGCTTTTTCGGGATCGAACACATCACGGTCCAGCTTTTCGAATCCAATGCCGATGCGTGAGCGGGGGATGTCCGCCGCGGTATAGGTGGGCAATTTGCCCTCATAATGCAATCTTTCCATAAAAGCTCCTTTACAAACCCGATTTGATATGCTATAATGATAGTGCTTTTTTATCATTATATCATTGATTTATCAGTAAAGGTAGTCATATATTACTTTGTTTTTGTCATAATCTTACGATTGGAGAGGAAAAATGTATCTGCCAAAGGAAGATCTGCAATGCGGCGTTTTTGATAGCACGATCCTGCGCCGTGGGCACGTGAAAAGTCAGGATCGCAGAGTGGTCTATTATGAGCTGGAGCTGTTTCATACGGCAGGCGGTACAAGCTACGTTGAAGAAGGGTACTACCCCACGCGTCGCGGGATGTTACTTTGCGCAAAGCCGGGGCAGATCCGCCATAGCGATTTCCCCGTACGGTGCAGCTTTTTGCGTATCAAGGCAGGGCTTGATGCCGACGTTGACCGTTTGTTATCGGCTGCACCGGATTGCTTTTATATCGAAGATGATGACAAAATCGAGGAGTTGATGGGGCTGCTTGCCAAGATGGGCTCTTACTCTGTTAGTTCGGCATCGCAAGAGCTCAATACAATGCGCATGAATGCGGGACTTATGGAGATCCTTTACCGCTGTATGAGATTGTGGCAGGGATCGCATGAGACGGTGGTCGAGCAGTCTGTCAATCAGATCGTGCGGGATGCTTATGAATATATTAATGAAAACTTTTCCGGTGATTGCGCATTGAAGGATATTGCAAATGCGCTGCATATCTCCCCGAACCATCTGCACACGATGTTTCGGCAAAGCACGGGCAGCACACCCTATGAAACGGTTAGCCAAAGGCGCATTGAAAAAGCAAAAAAGCTGATCGTCACGGGGGAAATGACAATGTCACAGATCGCGCTTGAAACGGGATTTTGCTCTCAATCGCATTTCAACAAGGTTTTTAAAGAGAAAACGGGGCAGACACCGATCGCTTACCGTCGATCGCTGCTGGAGGAGTATTAAAAAGGTGCTTGCGGCATTTTGCCGCAAGCACCTTTTTACGTAAAGAAGCGTGTGATCACGCCTTGAAAAAATATACTGTTTTCTCACCCCGTTTGGCGGTATATCGCGTTAAACCAAACGAATTTTCAGGCACGTTCTGCTCCAACGCTTCGCGCGGTGTGCCGCAAAAGGCAAGTGCGGCATCACGGATCACCGCCACGCGGTCGGCGATCCGCAAGGCATCGGAAACGTCGTGCATCACAAGCAAAATCGTTTTACCCCGATTCCGTTCGCGTCCCAAAATATCAAAAAAGTGTGCGGTGAAGGAAAGATCCATATATGTGGTCGGTTCATCCAGCAAAAGGATCGGGGTGTCCTGCGTGAGGAGCATCGCGAGAAACACCTTTTGGCGCTCGCCGCCGGAGAGGGTACAGACGGGGCGGTCGGCAAGTGCCGAAAGCCCCATTTCGGCGATCCGTTCGTCTACCCTTGCCCATTCCGAGGCGCCAAGACGGGTGGCGTGCGGCGCATAGCCGAGCGCTACGGTCTCGCGCACTGTGAGAGTTGGGGCGGGGAGGTGTTGGGGAAGCATCGAGATCAGCCGTCCGCGCGAAGCGGCGGAAAGCGCAGAAAGATCGGTTTTGTCACAAAAAATCTTACCCGTACAGGGGATTTCTTGCATTGCCGCGCGCAAAAGTGTGCTTTTTCCGCACCCGTTTTGCCCCAAAAGCACGGTGATCTCACCACTGCCTGCCGTGAAGGAAATATCCCGCAGGACGGTGCGTGCTTTTCCGTATTGAACGGTGACATTAGAAAATTCAAGCATGGCGTTTCCTCCCGAGCAGCAATGAAAGAAAGAATGGAACACCGAGCAGCGCTGTGAAGATGCCGACGGGGATCTCGGTGGGGGAGAACAGCACTCTGCCAAAGAGATCGGCAAGCAGCAATAGCACTGCGCCGCCGACGGGCGAGAGCAGGATCTCGCGCCTTGCGTTGCCGCGCGTCAGCTTGCGCGCGATATGGGGAACAAGCAATCCCACAAAGCCGAGCAGTCCCGCAAAGGATACCGCCGCCGCGGCAGATGCCGCCGCAAGCACGAGCGCGAAAAGTCGCACGCGCTTCACCGAAACGCCGAGCGAGTGTGCAAGACTGTCTCCAAGGCAAAACAGCTCCAGCTTGCGCGAAAGCAGCAGCGCGCCAATAAAGCAAATCAAAATGATGGGAATGGGGAAGTAGAGCTCGCGCAGTGTCACGCCCTGTAACCCCCCGATCGAAAAGCCCGTGTATGAGGCGAGAAGATCGTCGTCCAGAACAGAAAAGAAGGAAATGCCCGCGCCAAAGAGCGCCGAAAAGGCAACACCGCACAGCACAACTGCTGTTTTGTCAAGTCCCACCTTGTGCGACAGCGCAAGGATGCCTGCCGCACTCAGCATCGCGCCCGCGAAGGCGGCGAAGGGGGTCAGCGCGAATGCCGAGGGAAAAAGCGCGAGGGAAAGCATCACAAAAAAGCCTGCTCCCGCGTTGATGCCGATGATGTTCGGCGCCGCGAGGGGATTGTCGGTCGCTCGCTGCAACAGCGTGCCCGACAGCGCCAACCCCGCGCCCGCAAAAGCGCCTGCCAGCATACGGGGCAGACGGATGGCGCGTAAGATTACCGATGCGCTTTTGTATCCTTCTTTTCTGAATATTCCGCCGAAAAATTCGGCATTCGTCAGATAGGTGCTGCCGAATCGCAGCGAAAGTAACAGAGAAACAAGCAATAAAAGAAGCGCGCCGCCGAATAGGGCGGCATCCCGCCGTTTTTGATTCATGCGATCACGCTCCTTTTTGTGTTATTGATCGGCGTTCAATGCCGCCACTTCGTTTGCAAGATGATCGTAGGCATCTGCCCAAGCACCGCATGGCTTGTAGTGAAACAGGTTCTTTGGTAAATAGCTCCATTTCGCCTTTTGTACGGCACTCAGCGACTGCCATTCTGCATTTTGCAGCATTTGTGTAACGTAAGCCTTTGAAGCTTCCTCGTCACCCATTGCGGTAAAGAAGATGTAGTCGGGGTTTTCGGCTAAAATGACTTCCATCGCAAGCCCATCCAAAAGCAGAGGTGCCGCATCCGCGATGTTCACGGCTCCAAGCTCGGTGAGCATTGCGGCGGCGAAATGATCGGTGCTACCCTTTGCCTTGACCGAGCGCGCCGACGAGCCTGCGCGGATAAAGAGGATGCGCTTGCCCGAAAGCGGCTTCTCGGCAAGCAGCGCATCAATGCGCGTTTGCTGTGCCGTGCCAAGCGCTTCATAAAGGTCGGGACGGCCTGTTAATTCGGTGCAGATCTTCAGCACGTTGAGGTAGTCCGCAAAGCATTCGACACGAAATTCCGCAACCGTGATGCCATTTTCGCGCAAAAAAGCGGCACATTCGCGTTGCGCTTCGATATCGGCGGAGGTGATCACAAGGTCGGGGGCGGCGGCGATCAACGCCTCGCGGTCGATCGTTTTTCCCGCACCCGCATCCACCAAAACGGTGTCGGCGGAAGCTAGTCCGCGCTCAACCGTTTCGCCTACCGTGACGGCCAGCGAGCCGCCCGCTGACACCCAAATATCGGCAAGCGAGGAAAACAGCACCGCCACGCGCTGCGGCTTCGACACGGTCACGGTGTATCCTGCGCTATCGGTGAAGGTGTGGCTTGCCGACGGCGTGTCGTTTTTTGGCGAGCAAGCCGCAAGCAAGCAAAGGGAAAGGCACAGGCAAAGAAAATTACAGAGCTTTCGCAAGGATCTCTTCCTTTCTATTCAGCAGCTCGTCGGAAAGCAGAAGCTGCTCGGCCTTGTCCATACCGATGCGCGCAAGGGTATCGGCAAAGCGCTCACCGGCGGTGCCGAGATCGCGGAAGAGCAGGATCGCCTTTTCTACAGCGGCAAGCACCTCTTCCTCGGAGGTGAACAGATGCGAGAGCGCCACGCCGCGTGCGACTCGCTTGCCCCATCTGCCGCCCAACGTCACGCGGTAGCCGTGCTCGTACGCGAGCGCTCCCACGTGGCAGGCGCGCACACAGCGACCGCAGCCGTTGCAATCGGTCGTCGCGCAAACGTATTTGCCGTCTTCAATATGGCAAGCATCCACGGGGCAGGCCTTCGCGCACGCGCCGCAGCCCACGCATTTTTCGGCGTTCAAGACGGGCACCCACTGACCGATGATGCCGACATCGTTGATGTCGGGCTTCACGCAGTTGTTGGGGCAGCCGCCCACGGCGATCTTGAATTTGTGGGGCAGCTTGACACCGTGATAGCCCTTATAATATAGATGATGGATCTTTTCGGAAAGCCCGTACGTGTCGATCAGACCGAACACGCAGGAGGTACCCTTGCAGGAAACGACGGGGCGCACACGAGGACCCGTGCCGCCGGGCTCCAAGTCGTATTTTGAAAGAAATGCGGTGAATGCTTCAATATTTTCAAAGGGAATACCCTGTACTTCAATATTCATACGCGAGGTCAGCGCGACCTCGCCCGAGCCAAAGCTTTTTGCGGCATCGGCGATGGCTTGGAGCTTGTCTGCGGTGAGCTTGCCGTTGCCCGTTACCACACGGCATTGAAAGCAGTTTGCGGTGCGCTTGTCGCGCAGGAAGCCAAGCCCCTTCACGCGGGCAACGTCGGCTGCGGGTACGGAGCATTTGGGATATTGATCGGGGTTATACTGTGTCATAAGAGTTCTCCTTGAAAAAATAAGTGGATTTTTGGCGTTTTGTGCAAAAAGAACACCAAAATCATTATAACACCGCAAACTTTTGTTGTCAAGAAACAAAAAACACAAAAGAATGAATAAAAATGCACAAATATTCACATAAATATTCATTTTGAAAAGGGCGACAAAAAGAGAAAAACACAATTATATAAAATATTTTCAAAAAAGGGGTTGACAAGGATTGGTAAATGCTGTATAATAACTCGCGTAGCAAAAAACAATGAATATTTATTCGCGGAGGTTCATCATGGATAAGAAAAACATCAAAAAAGTCGTTTTGGCATATTCGGGCGGTCTTGATACGTCTATCATCATCCCGTGGCTGAAGGAAAACTATAACAACTGCGAGGTCATCGCAGTGTCCGGTAACGTCGGTCAGGCGGACGAGCTGGAGGGCCTTGAGGAAAAGGCACTCAAGACGGGCGCATCCAAGCTTTACGTGCTTGATCTCACCGACGATTATGTTGATAACTACATCATTCCTTGCGTGAAGGCAGGCGCTGTGTACGAGGAATATCTGCTTGGCACCAGCCACGCACGTCCCTGCATTGCAAAGGGCCTTGTTGACATCGCCATCAAGGAGGGCGCTGACGCAATCTGCCACGGTTGCACCGGTAAGGGCAACGACCAGGTCCGCTTCGAGCTGACCATCAAGCACTTTGCACCCGATATGCCCATCATCGCCCCCTGGCGTGAGTGGGATATCAAGTCCCGTGAGGAGGAGATCGATTACGCGGAGGCACACAACGTACCTCTGAAGATCAACCGCGAGACCAACTACTCCAAGGACAAGAACCTGTGGCATCTGTCCCACGAGGGTCTTGACCTTGAGGACACCGGCAACGAGCCCTTGTACGAAAAGCCCGGCTTCCTTGAAATGGGCGTTTCCCCCATCGCAGCACCCGACGAGCCCACCTACATCGAGCTTGAGTTCGAGAAGGGCGTTCCCGTGGCGCTTGACGGTAAGAAGATGAGCGCAAAGAACATCATCCTTGCCCTGAACGAGATCGGCGGCAAAAACGGCATCGGCCTTCTGGATATCGTCGAGAACCGTCTTGTCGGCATGAAGTGCCGCGGCGTTTACGAGACACCCGGCGGAGCGATCCTGTACAAGGCGCACAGCGTGCTTGAAACGCTCTGCCTTGACAAGTACACCATGCACGAAAAGCAGAAGCTTGCCGTGACCTATGGCGAGCTTGTTTACAACGGTCAGTGGTTCACCACGTTGCGCGAAGCGCTTGCCGCATTCGTTGACAAGACCCAGGAGAGAGTCAACGGTAAGGTTCGTCTGAAGCTCTACAAGGGCAATATGATCAACGCGGGTGTCTGGAGCCCCAACACCCTTTACAGCGAGGAGATCGCAACCTTTGGCGAGAGCAATTACAACCAAAAGGATGCGGAGGGCTTTATCAACCTCTTCGGTCTGCCGATCCAGGTGCAGGCACTTGCTGACCAGGGCAAGCTGAAATAATCAAGCATTCACACGGACTGCCGTAGCTTTGGCGCGGCAGTCCTATGGTGTTCTATAAGAGACCTTCAAGGAGAAACAAAATGGCAAAAATGTGGGCAGGCAGAACGGCAGGAAACACCGACCGGGTGGCAGACGACTTCAATTCCTCCATTCGCTTTGATTCAAGAATGTATAAGCAGGATATCACGGGCAGTATGGCGCACGCCGCAATGCTTGCAAAGCAGGGGATCATCACAGCCGACGAGGCGGCAACGTTGATCGACGGGCTTGCTTCGATCCTTGCCGATATCGATGCGGGAAAGCTCTCGATCGATATGAGTGCCGAGGATATCCATATGTTCGTGGAGCAGGAGCTGACGGCGCGCCTTGGTGATGTTGGCAAGAAGCTGCACACCGCAAGAAGCCGTAACGACCAGGTCGCGCTTGACGTGCGGATGTATCTGCGCGAGGAGACCGACGGCATTATGGCACAGCTTCGCGAGTTACTCACGGTCGTGATCGACCGCGCCGCCGAATACGAGGGCACGATCATGCCCGGCTATACCCACCTGCAAAGAGCGCAGCCCATCACCTTCGGCCATTGGCTGATGGCGTACGCTATGATGCTTTTGCGCGATCTTGACCGCTTGACCGACACAAGAAAGCGCATCAACGTTTCCCCCATCGGCTGCTGCGCCCTGGCGGGCACCACCTACAACACCGACCGTCGCTTTGAAGCGGAGCGCCTTGGCTTCCCCGAGATCTGCCGCAACTCGCTTGACGGCGTTTCGGACCGCGATTTTTGCCTTGAATTTATGAGCGCCTGCTCAATTCTGATGATGCACCTTTCCCGTATGTCCGAGGAGATCATTCTGTATTCGAGCTGGGAGTTCGCCTTCATCGAGCTCTCCGACGCCTACACCACGGGCTCGTCGATCATGCCGCAAAAGAAGAATTCCGATATGGCGGAGCTGATCCGCGGCAAAACGGGACGCGTTTACGGCGATCTTGTGGCGCTGCTCACCACGCTCAAGGGCTTGCCGCTTGCTTATAACAAGGATATGCAGGAGGACAAGGAGAGCCTGTTTGATGCCGTGGACACGGTGAAAATGTGTCTGTCGGTGCTCACGCCTATGCTCGCCACGATGAGCGTGAAGGCAGAGAATATGAAAAAAGCGGCAAGCGGCGGCTTTATCAACGCCACCGACCTTGCCGACTATCTGGTGGGAAAGGGTATGCCCTTCCGCACCGCATATAAAATTTCGGGACAGCTGGTCGCTCATTGCATCAAGGAGGGCACCGTGCTGGAAAACCTGCCTCTTGAGATCTATCGCACGTATAGCGAGCTTTTTGACGAAACGCTGTACGATGCCATTGATCTTGAGGCGTGCGTAAACCGCCGCATTTCCGAGGGTGGAACCTCACGCGAGTCGGTACGCGCACAGATCCTCTATGTAAAGGAGCGTTTGGAGCAATGACAAAGGTATTCATAGACGGCTCTGCCGGCACCACGGGGCTTCGTATTCACGAGCGCCTGTCCGATCGCAAGGATCTTTCGCTGGTCACGCTTCCCGACGAGGTGCGTAAGGATCCCACCGCACGCCGCGAGGCGATCAACGGCGCGGACATCGTGTTTTTGTGTCTGCCCGATGCCGCCGCGATCGAGGCGGTCGCAATGTGCGACGACCCCAATGTGAAGATCATCGATACCTCGACCGCCCATCGCACGAACGACGCGTGGGCTTACGGCTTTGCCGAGCTTGGCCGCCGCGCGCAGATCCAGGCATCGAAGCGCATCGCCAACCCCGGCTGCCACGCCAGCGGATTTCTGGCACTGACCGAGCCGCTTGTGCGCGCGGGGCTGCTCAAAGCGGATGCGTATCTTTCCTGCTTTTCGCTGACCGGCTATTCGGGCGGCGGCAAAAAGATGATCGCGGACTACGAAAACGGGGAACGTGACAAGCTTTTGGATGCACCCCGTCAGTACGGTATCGCGCAAGCGCACAAGCATCTGCCCGAAATGGTGAAGATCAGTGGCTTGCAAAATGCTCCCGCTTTCTGCCCCATCGTGGGGGATTTTTACAGCGGTATGGAAGTGACCGTCCCCGTGTTTGCAAAGGATCTGAAGGGCAATGCAGAGGACATCAAGAGTGTTTACCGCGAGACCTACAAAGAAGGACTCGTCCGCTTTGTTGAGGACGAGGGAGAGGGCGGATTCCTTTCCGCCAACGCCTTTGCGGATCGCGACGATATGGAGGTCCGTGTCTGCGGCAACGGCGAACGCATTTTGCTGGTTTCCCGCTTCGATAATCTCGGCAAGGGCGCATCGGGCGCAGCCATTCAAAATATGAATATTCTTCTCGGTGTCGATGAGGCAACGGGATTGAACGTATAAGGAGACAGAAATGAAAACAGTATCCGGCGGCATCTGTGCCGCAAAAGGCTTTTTGGCAAGCGGTGTGCATTGCGGCATCCGCAAGAATCGCACCAAAAGAGATATCTCGCTGATCTTCAGCGAAGCGCGCGCACACGCCGCGGCAGTTTATACCACCAATCTTGTCAAGGGTGCACCCTTGACCGTGACCAAAAATCATATCGCCGACGGCTTTGCCCAGGCGGTGATCTGCAACAGCGGCAACGCCAACACCTGCAACGCCAACGGCATTGAGATCGCCGAGCAGATGAGCGATCTGGTGGCAGATGCGCTCCACATCGCGGCAAGCGACGTTGTGGTGGCTTCCACCGGTGTGATCGGTCAGCCTCTCAATATTGAGCCCATTGCCGCAGGTGTGCCGCAGCTTGTAAAGGAGCTTTCCGCAAACGGCGGTGAGGCGGCTGCCGAGGGCATTATGACCACCGACACCGTCAAAAAAGAGATCGCCGTGGAGTTTGAGCTTGGCGGCAAGACCTGCCATCTTGGCGGCATCGCCAAGGGCAGCGGTATGATCCACCCCAATATGGCAACGATGCTGGTGTTTTTGACCACCGATGCGGCCATTTCCGCCGAGATGCTGGAAAAGGCGCTGAAGCACGACGTGCAGAACACCTTTAATATGACCAGCGTTGACGGCGATACCTCGACCAACGATATGGTCACGATCCTTGCAAACGGACTTGCGGGGAATGAGGAGATCACCGCAGACGGTGCTGATTTTGCCACCTTTATGAAGGCGCTGAACACGGTTACCGTGTATCTGTGCCGTATGATCGCCGGTGACGGTGAGGGCGCGACAAAGCTCCTTGAATGTAAGGTCAGCGGTGCCGCGGATGAGAAAACCGCCAAGACGGTTGCGAAAAGCGTGATCTGCTCCAGCCTTTTGAAGGCGGCAATGTTCGGCGCTGATGCCAACTGGGGGCGCGTGCTTTGCGCCATCGGCTACAGCGGTGCTGATGTGGACGTCTGCAAGGTCGACGTCGCGTTCCGTTCCGTCAAGGGCACGATCTCGGTTTGTGAGAACGGTGCTGGCGTGGACTTTTCCGAGGAGATCGCCAAGGAGATTTTGCTTGAAAAGGAAATTGAGATCTTGGTTGAGCTGAACAGCGGCGATCTTGCCGCGACCGCGTTCGGTTGCGATCTGACCTACGATTACGTGAAAATCAACGGGGATTATAGAACTTAACCCCAAAACGGTATCAAAAAATCAACACATAAAGAGGAAATCATGGGTATTGATAATCATTTTTCCAACGCGCAACGGGCAGAGGTGCTGACACAGGCGTTGCCCTATATCAAAAAGTTCAACGGTAAGATCGTTGTCATCAAATACGGCGGAAACGCCATGATCAATGAGCAGCTCAAGGAGCAGGTGATGGAGGACATCGCGCTGCTTTGGCTGATCGGCGTTAAGGTCGTTCTGGTACACGGTGGCGGCCCCGAGATCAGCGAAATGATGCAAAAGCTCGGTAAGCACCCCGAGTTCGTGGACGGCTTGCGTGTCACCGACAAGGAGACCGTTGACATCGTGCAGATGGTGCTTGCGGGCAAGGTCAACAAATCGCTTGTCACGCTCCTTCAAATGAAGGGCGGACATGCGGTCGGTCTTTCGGGTATGGACGGCGGTATGATCGAGGCGCAGTTCAAGGACGAGCGCCTTGGGTACGTGGGCAAGATCACCAAGATCCGTCCCCAGCCCATCAACGACCTTCTGGAAAAGAATTATATTCCCGTCGTTTCTACCGTTGCAAGTGATCGCAACGGCAACGTTTATAACATCAACGGCGACACCGCCGCCGCTTACATCGCGGGCGCGCTTGGCGCGGAGCGTCTGTTTATGATGACCGATATCGCGGGTATTTTGCGCGATAAGGACGATCCCTCGACCCTGATCCCCTCGATCACCGTTGAGGAGGCAGGGAAGCTCTATGACGAGGGTGTCATTTCGGGCGGTATGATCCCCAAGGTGGATTGTTGCATCGAAGCGATCAACCGCGGCGTGAAGAACGTCGTCATTATGGACGGCCGTGTGCCGCACTCCATTTTGATGGAGCTGTTAACCGATGAGGGCGCGGGCACCATGGTCAAAGGAGAAGCATAATGTCGCAATTACAAGAGCTTGACAAACAGTACGTGGCGGGCACCTATGCGCGCTTTCCCGTGGAGATCGTATCGGGCAAGGGCTCGCTGATGGTGGACACCGACGGCAAGGAATACATTGACCTCGGTACAGGCATCGGCGTGACTGCCTTCGGCATTGCCGACGAGGCGTGGAAAAGCGCCGTGATCGATCAGCTTTCCAAGGTGCAGCACACCTCAAATCTTTACTATACCGAGCCCTGTGCAAAGCTCGCCGAGCTATTATGTGGCAAGACGGGGCTCAAAAAGGTATTTTTCTCCAATTCGGGTGCCGAGGCAAATGAGTGTGCCATCAAGGTGGCGCGCAAGTATGCCCAAGAAAAAAAGGGAGCCGAATACAGCACCATCGTGACGCTCTGTAACAGCTTCCACGGCAGAACGCTGACCACGCTTGCCGCAACGGGGCAGGAGCATTATCACGAGCTGTTTCAGCCCCTCACTCCCGGCTTTGTCCACGTGACGGCAGGGGATAAGGAAGAGCTTCAAAGCATCGTTGAAACCCACAAAGTCGCGGGCATTCTGATCGAGTGCATTCAGGGCGAGGGCGGCGTGAACGTCGTCGATGCCGATTTTGTGAAATTCGCCGCAGAGCTTGCCGCTGAGCAGGACATCATTTTTATGGTTGACGAGGTGCAGACCGGCAACGGACGCACCGGTGAGCTGTACGCCTATATGCACTATGGCATCACCCCCGACGTGGTGACAACAGCGAAGGGACTGGGCGGCGGTTTGCCCATCGGCGCTTGTATGTTGGGCGAAAAAGTGCAGAACGTTCTCGGATTTGGCGACCACGGCTCGACCTATGGCGGCAATCCCGTGGCGTGCGCGGGCGCTTATAACGTGCTGTCCCGTATCGATGATGCATTGCTGCAGACGGTGAAGGAAAAGGGCGAATATATCAAAAAAACCTTCACGGGTGCAAAGGGTGTGAAGTCGGTGAGCGGACTTGGACTGATGGTGGGCATCGAAACCGAAAAGCCTGCTGCCGAGGTCGTCAAGGCTTGCATCGCCGAGGGCGTGTTGTGCCTGACGGCAAAGAACAAGGTGCGCCTGTTGCCCGCGCTCAATATCCCGATGGAACAATTACAGAAGGCGGCGCAGATCCTTCTTGCCGCTTGCGCACAGTAAGGAGCTATATATGAATTTAAAAGGAAGACATTTTCTCAAACTGCTTGATTTCACTCCTGCCGAGATCGCGTATCTCATCGACCTTGCCGCAGAGCTGAAAGCAAAGAAAAAGGCGGGCATTGCGCACAAATTGTGCGACGGCAAAAGCATTGCATTGATTTTTGAAAAGACCAGCACCCGTACTCGCTGCGCCTTTGAGGTGGCGGCAAACGATCTTGGTATGCATCCCGTCTATCTGGATCCCACGGGCTCTCAGATCGGCAAAAAGGAAAGCATCGCCGACACCGCGCGCGTGCTTGGCAGAATGTTTGACGGTATCGAATACCGCGGCTTTGGTCAGGAGATCGTAGAGGATCTTGCCGCATACGCGGGCGTTCCGGTTTGGAACGGTCTCACCAACGAGTTCCACCCCACCCAGATCCTTGCCGACTTTCTCACCATTCGTGAGCATTGCGGCGAGCTGAAGGGCAAAAAGCTGGTGTATCTTGGCGACGCGCGCTACAATATGGGCAATTCGCTGATGGTCGGTTGTGCCAAGATGGGCATGCAGTTTGTTGCCGCCGCCCCCAAGAAGTATTTTCCCGATCAGGCACTGATCGCACAGTGCGAGGAGATCGCAAAACAGACAGGCGCTACCCTTGCCTTTGAGGAAGATCCCATGAAGGCGGTAGAGGGCGCTGACGTGCTTTACACCGACGTTTGGGTGTCGATGGGCGAGCCCAAGGAGATCTTTGCCGAGCGTATCAAGGATCTTTCCCCCTACCGTGTGACCAAGGAACTGATGGATCACGCCGGCGCGCAATGCCGCTTTATGCATTGCCTGCCCGCCTTCCACGACCTTGGTACCGTGATCGGACGTGAGATCTATGAGCAGTTTGGCATTGACTGTATGGAGGTCACCCACGAGGTCATCGAGGGGTCGCAGTCTATCGTCTTTGACGAAGCTGAAAACAGAATGCATACGATAAAAGCCGTCATGGCAGCTACGCTTTAAGACCGCTAAAATTCCGCACAGGGTGTCGTTGCTCCGCGCAGGTGAACTCGACGTAGATCTACTACGCCATCGTCCACCTGCTGTGGTGCGCCTAACCCTGTGCATTTTTTAGCGGTCTTGGGAAAGTGTGGCAAAAGTTTTTTGACGGTCTTGGGGAAGTGCGGTGAAGCTTTTAAACAAAATAAAAGGAGCGACATTGATAAATAGTCGCTCCTTTTATTAATGGAATAATTTTTTGGGTGTGTCTATAAGTCCAAGCAGATAGTCGGTAGATACATTATAATATCTGGCTAATTTGATGTATTTGTCGACTCCCATCATTTGGGCACCGGTTTCCCATTTGCTGACCTGTTGCCTTGTTGTATCCAAAAGCTTTGCTATATCGGTTTGCGTGAGGTCGTGATCTTCTCTTAAATCCTTTAATCGATCATAATAGTTCATACAACAGCCCCCTTTTTTAATATTATATCATGCACTCTATAAGATGCTCTTGACAAGCACCTTAAAAGGTGCTATAATGAGCATATAGCACCTCATAAGGTGCAAGGAAGGTGCATGAAAAGAATTTTAGAGGATCTGTGGTATTCGTATCAAATCGAAAATGTAGTAAAATTCGGCAACAAAGAAAAGGAAATGGCAAACAAGATTTTGATAGCGGAAGAAACATTACAAAAAAGCTTAACTGACGAGCAGAAAGCGGCACTGAAGATATATGAGGATTGCTTGGATGAGGTCAGCGCTGCTTGTGAAAAGAAAGCGTTTGTTAAAGGTGTTCGTTTTGCGGTTGGCTTTTTGTTGGAGGCGTTATATATGTAATGCGGAGCTTTCGTTGCGCGGTTTTGAGGGAAATTTTTGCTTTTTAAAAATATTTTATCGCTTTAAAGCAAAAAAATCTCAAAACCTCTTGACAAACCGTTTAAAACGTGATATGATACTGTCATATTCCAAAGGCGCTTGAGCAAAACGCAGTAGGGAATACGAAAACGCATAGAGAGTCGTCGATTGGTGGAAAGACGGCGGTGAGTAGTGCCCGAATTACCTTTTGTGAGCTTTGTGTTGAACCGGGTTCGGCCCGTTAAGTAGGCACAACGGTGGCAACCGTTATCTTGCGGGGCAGTTGCATGACTGCCGATGAGGTCACAGACCGCAAGGTCGTGATAAAGCAGAGTGGTAACACGGCGACTGCCGTCCCTGCATCCCTTTTCTCTTGGGATGTGGGCTTTTTTGTTTTTGTTTATATTTGCCAAAGGCATTTATAATAAATTTATTTTCCATATAAATGGAGGGAAAGATCATGAAAAAAATCACAGCACTCGTATTGGCGCTTCTGTTAGTCGTCGCCGCCCCCTTGGCGCTTGCATCCTGCTCGGGCAAGGGTGAGTACACCGTCGGTATCATCCAGCTCATTCAGCATGAGGCTCTGGATGCCGCAACCAAGGGCTTTAAGGACGTTCTGATCGCTGAGTTCGGCGAGGAGAACATCAAGTTTGAAGAGGTCAATGCACAGGGTGATTCCACCATTTGTACCACTGCTGCGACCGACCTTGTCAACAAGAACGTTGACCTGATCCTGGGCAATGCAACCGCTGCGCTTCAGGCTGCTGCAAATGCGACCGAGAAGATCCCCGTGCTCGGCACCTCTATCACCGACTACGGCACGGCTCTGAACATGGAGTTCAAGGGCGGCGCTGTTGGCGGCAACATTTCCGGCACCACCGACCTCGCTCCTCTTGATCAGCAGGCTGCTATGATCAAGGAGCTTTACCCCAATGCTACTAAGGTTGGCCTGCTTTACTGCTCTGCAGAGCCCAACTCTAAATATCAGGTGACCGTGATCCGCGAGGAGCTTAAGAAGCTTGGCTACGCTGACGAAAACATCAAGGATTTCCCCTTTGCTGACTCCAACGACATCGGTCCTGTTTCCAAGGGCGCTTCTGATTTCGCTGACGTTCTGTACGTTCCCACCGATAACACTGCTGCTTCCTTCGGCGCTACCATCAAGGATAACATCGGCAACGATCCTTTGATTGCGGGCGAGTCCGGTATCTGCGGCCTTTGCGGCATCGCAACCCTTTCCATCGACTACTATGAGCTTGGTAAGATCACCGGTGAGATGGCTGTTAAGATCCTGAAGGGTGAGGCTAAGGTTGGCGAGCTCGAGATCGCTTCTGTTCCCGCTGCCACCATCACCAAGAAGTACAACACCGTTCGCGCAGCCGAGATCGGCTTTACCGCTCCCGAGGGCTATACCGCTCTTCCCACTGAATAATATTAAAGGTAGTAAATAATTAAACATGAGTATATTGAATTGGCTTGGTGCTCTGCCCGGTGCTGCCGCACAGGGCATCATCTGGGGTATTATGGCCATTGGCGTGTATTTTACGTATAAGATCCTGGACGTGGCTGATCTGACCGTGGACGGATCTATCTGCACGGGCGGTGCCGTTTGCGCCGTTTTGATGACGGCGGGTATGGATGCGTGGCTTGCCATGCTCATCGCCGTCGTTGCGGGTGTTCTTTGCGGACTGCTTACGGGTGTGTTCCACACCTTGATGGGTATTCCTGCCATTCTTGCGGGTATTCTGACGCAGCTTATTTTGTGGTCTGTCAATTTGAAGATCATGGGGCAGGCAAATATGGCTCTGCCCTCCAGAAGCTTTGACGTGCTGGTCGCCGCCTCTCGCGTAGGTGTGTCGCTCCCCATTCTGATCGTCTTTGTGGTGGTGCTGATCGCGTTGCTTTACTGCTTCCTTGGCACCGAGCTTGGCGCAGCCCTGCGTTCTACGGGCTGCAATCTGAATATGAGCCGCGCACAGGGCATCAACGTGGAGCTGATCAAGGTGTTGGGCCTCGCGCTTTCCAACGGTGTGGTTGCACTGTCGGGTGCATTGCTCACCCAGTATCAGGGCTTTGCGGACATCAATATGGGCCGTGGTGCAATCGTCATCGGTCTTGCGGCCGTGATCATCGGTGAGGTCGTGACCTCCCGTCTGGCGAATAGCAACTTTGTCAAAAAGATCGGCATTGGCTATGCCTTCCGTCTGCTTGGCGTTGTGATCGGCGGCGTGATCTACTTCTTCGTATATCAGACCGTCGTCTTCCTTGGCCTTGATACCGACCTGCTCAAGATGCTTTCCGCCCTTGTGGTGGCTGTCTTCCTTGCGGTACCGTATTGGAAGAAAAAGTATCTCTCCAGCCCTCACAAAAAAGCAGCCGTTTCTGCTGGCTGTACCAACGACGCGGTGAAGGAGGATGAGAGCAATGCTTGAGATGAAAAACATCACAAAGACCTTCTTTCCCGGAACGGTCAATGAAAAGGTTGCCTTGAAGGGCATTGATCTGACCCTTGAGGATGGCGACTTCGTTACCATTATCGGCGGTAACGGTGCGGGAAAATCCACACTGCTCAACGCCATTTCGGGTGTTTGGAAGCCCGATTGCGGACAGGTCATCATTGACGGCATTGACGTGACCCACTTGCCCGAATACAAGCGCGCCAAGTATCTTGGTCGCGTCTTCCAGGACCCGATGATGGGTACTGCCAAGGATATGGAGATCGAGGAAAACCTCGCGCTTGCGCTTCGTCGCGGTAAGCGCCGCACCCTCAAATGGCGTATTTCCAAGGCTGAGCGCGAAGAATACCGCCGTATTCTGGCCGATTTGGATCTTGGCCTTGAGACCCGTATGACTCACAAGGTCGGTTTGCTTTCTGGCGGTCAGCGCCAGGCGGTGACATTGCTGATGGCAACGCTCAATACCCCCAAGCTCTTACTGCTTGACGAGCACACCGCCGCCCTTGACCCCAAGACTGCGGCAAAGGTGTTGGAGATCACCGACCGTATCGTCGAAAAGGATCACCTGACCACTTTGATGATCACCCATAATATGCAGGATGCTATCGATCATGGCAATCGCCTTATTATGATGCATGAGGGAAAAGTTATCATTGATGTGAAGGGTGAGGAGAAGAAAAAATTGACGGTGCCCGATCTGCTTGCAATGTTTGCCAATGCCAGCGGTAAGGCTTTCACCAACGACCGTGCAATGCTGTCGTAATAACAAAAAAGCGCAGAACGGAAAACCGTTCTGCGCTTTTTTATGTTGTGACTTGTGACACTTACCAAAGATCATCCTGTGAAAGCTCTGCGATGTCACCGTCAACAAAGCCGGCAGCTGTAAGGTAAGGCTCCACCTGGGAGCGAACATCCCCGTATTCGTGATGCGAATCCGATCCATACGTCACGGGAATCCCCCTTTCAAAAAGCTCTCTTAAAAACGCCGCGTATTGGTGCTTGAATGTTTCGGTCGCTTTCGCGGAGCAGAAAAAGTGTGAATTGCACTCTACGTATTTGCGATTTTCCTTCAGCGCCGCCGCAAGCTCCAGATGCATCGATTGGGGAATGACCGAAAAGTCCTCATACCAAATGCCTTTTCCGTGATACCAAGGATGACCGAGGATCGTGACGCGCTCATCGCAAGCAAGCCACATCTGCTGGCGGTACCATTCCTTGATGCACGTGTCAAGGTCGGGGGTCAGCTTGCGCCCGTTTGGTACGTCAACGCGCCAATGGGAAGCGCCGATGGCATAGCGCACGCCAAGCGCGATCAGCTCCTCCTTGGTCTGTGCAAGCTCGATCGCAAAGGGTTTGGAAAGGGTGGGCGCAACGTAGCCTTCGCGCGTTTTATGCTGCCTGATGTAATCAAATTCAGGCTTTTCGATGGGGGTCAGCTCGACACCAAGTACCATAAAAGGATACTTTTCCTGTGCAGCTTTTACGCCGACAGCGGAGCTGTGCAGATCCCCGATGAATTTTTCGTCGTTGAAGTTTGCGTGATCGGTGATGCCGACAAATCGCAGTCCCTGCGCTTGTGCTTGCTGTGCGATCGCATCGAGCGTGTTCGAGGCATCGTAGGAGTGCTCGCTATGAATGTGCCAATCTGAATGGATCACGGTCTTTTTCCTCTCAGTTCTCATATTTAAACGTTTTGGACGAAAAGAACCGATACGAATGGCGTCGTATCGGTTCTTTTGCTTTTCAACGCCGTGGCGTATTTTTTATCCCGTTTGGGGACTTATTCAAAATCGCGTCTGCCCTCAAGCGCGCGCGAAAGAGTGATCTCATCCGCGTATTCCAGCTCACCGCCGTAGGGGATGCCGTGGGCAAGACGGGTGACCTTCACGCCAAGGGGGGAGAGCAAACGGGCGATGTACATCGCGGTCGCCTCGCCCTCGATGGTGGCACCGGTCGCCACGATGACCTCGCGCACAGTCGCATCCTCCAAGCGGAGCAGCAGCTCGCGCAGGCAAAGCGCATCGGGCGTGATGCCACTCATTGGCGAGATCAGCCCGTGCAAAACGTGATAAACACCGCGGAAGGAGCGCACCTTTTCAAACGCCATCACGGCGCGCGCATCCTCGACCACGCAAATGACCGATTTATCGCGTCCCGCATCGGCGCAGATCGGGCAAAGCTCGCGATCGGTCAGATTCTGGCAGGTGGGGCAATGATGGATCTTTTCTTTGGCATCCTTGATAGCGGATGTAAAGGCTTCGATCTCCTCAGGGCTGTATTTGAGGACGGAAAAGGCAAGACGTTGTGCTGTTTTTCGTCCAATGCCCGGTAAACGGGCAAACTGCTCGGTGAGGATGTCAAGTGATTCGATACCCGACATATCAGAACAGTCCCGGCATACCGCCCATACCGGGGAGGTTCATTGCGCCGGTGATCTTTTCCATTTCGGCGGCGCTCGTATCCTCAACGCGCTTGATAGCCTCGTTGACGGCGGCGACCAAAATATCGGAAAGGGTCTCGATATCATCGGGGTCGACGATCTCGGGGGCGATATCAAGCGACAGGATCTGCTTTTTGCCGTTGATCTTAACGGTCACGGCACCGCCGCCGGCAGAGATCTCATATTCGCGCTCTTCAAGCTCAGCCTGCTTTGCCGCCATATCCTCCTGCATTTTCTGTGCTTGCTGCAGCATGGCGTTCAGATTTTGTCCGCCTGCGTTTCTTTGATAATTGGCTCTCATTTGTATGATCTCCTTATAAAATGATACCCGTTTTGGGGGATATTGATTACTCGTTGCTGTTTGCGGCATCCAAAAGGTCGTCAAGCACGGTGTCATTTGATGCCGCTTCCTTGTCGACGATCTCGATCGATAGCTTGACGGTGGAGGCATCCTTTTTCAGCTCAGCGGCGATCGCGCGGCAAAGCAGCTCCTTGGTGCTTGGCTCGTTTAGCATCATTTCAGCAAACGAGTTCGAAAGCTGCAGCACGACCTGCTCGCTCTCATCAAGGAACGCGCGCGCATCGGTGAGGAAGGAAGCCGCCATTGTGTCTTCGCGCCGCACGCGCTCGACACAGTTCATAAATCCGCGGATGCGGTGCAGCACGCGCCCTGCTTGTGCCGAAGCTGTACCGATAGCAGACGGCGTTTGGGAAGCAGTCTGCGACGGCTTTGTATCGCGCGGCTTGCTTGCAGCAGGTGTGGTTTTGCTTGCGGTCGGTGCGACGGGAACAGAAGCCGGTTGTTTCGAAATTTCAGTAACGGGTGCCGTTTTTTTGGCAGGAGCCGCAGAAATCACGGGTACACCGGTCGCCACAGCATCCTCTAATCGCTCCACACGGGCAAGCAGCCCCTCAGCTGAGGTGTCGAGGGTGGGATCACACATCCGCACTAGGGTCAGCTCGGCGATCATCCGCTTGACGGCATTTGCCGATTGCATCGCAAAAAGCGCATCCTCAAGCAAATGGCAGTGTGCGAGCAAGGTCCCTTTTTTGAAGCGGCCCGCAAGCTCCGTCAGCTTCGCCGTTTCAGTATCGGTCAGATCCAGATAGTTGGTGGCATTTGAAGCAGTCTTGACCACCAAAAGGTCACGGTAGACCGAGATCAGGTCTTGCCAGAAGACAGTCAGATCACGGGAGGAGGCGACCGCCTCGCTGACGGTTGCAAAGATGGCATCGTAATCGGCGCTTGCGATCGCCTCTACGATAGAAAGCATTTCCTCTCTGCCGCCCGAACCCATCATTTCGTCCACGGTGGCAACGTCTATTTTTTTGCGCGTGCCGCCGCAAAGCTCTAAGAGGCTGATGGCATCGCGCATACCGCCCTGTGCCATGCGCGCGATGCGCTCGGCAGCTGCGGGCTCCAGCTCCATGCCCTCTTGCTGTGCGATGTAGGAAATGCGCGCCGCCAGGACCGAAAGGGAAATGCGGCGGAAATCGAATCGCTGACAGCGAGAAACGATGGTGGCGGGGAGCTTGTGCAGCTCGGTGGTGGCGAGGATAAAAATGACGTGTGACGGGGGTTCCTCTAATGTCTTGAGCAGAGCGTTGAACGCGCTTTGCGAGAGCATATGGACCTCGTCCACGATGTAAACGCGATAGCGCAGCGAGGAGGGGGTATACACGACCTCGTCGCGGATGTCACGGATGTTTTCAACGCCGTTGTTGGAGGCGGCATCCATTTCCAACACGTCGGTGGCGGAGCCGTTGTCGATGGAAAGGCAAGCGGCACACTTGCCGCAGGGACTGCCGTCCACGGGGGAAAGGCAGTTGACCGCTTTGGCAAGGATCTTTGCACAGGTGGTCTTACCCGTACCGCGCGAGCCGCAGAAAAGATAGGCGTGGGAAAGGGCATTTTGCGATACCTCATAACGAAGCACCGAGGTGATATGGTCCTGACCGCAAACGTCATCAAAGGTCTGTGGTCTCCACTTGCGGTAAAGCGCCTGATGCATAAAATGCCCTCCTTCCGAATTTAAGAAAATAAGCTGCAAAATAAGACCATACACCCTCCAATCGAACGTCACCTTTGCGCGGAATTCGCCTCTCTCGCTCAGAGCAGGCACCCTCACGGCACATCAGATGAGCCGCTTAATGCTGCTTGGTTCCCCACCTGACATGGTTCACGGCGTCTGATTGCGTAAGACCCACTCGTCAACACGAAAGAGCACGCTCCGGACCGCATCGCATCGGTCCTCAAGGAGGGGATCCACCCCTGCTATAGCGGATTTCAGGTGCAGGGCTCCGCTACTTCCCCGGCTGGTATGGCCTTATTTCACAGCTTACATTATTATTATAACAGAAAAAATCTCTTTTTGCAAGAGGAACAAAAATTTTTATCGTGAATTTTGTGAGATATTTCGACTGTCTTCTGCGCATCAAATGAGAACCGCGTTTTCTTGTGGGGCGCGTCCTGCCTGATCGGCAAAGCAGAAAGCATAACGCCCTCGCACAGCGAGGGCGTTATGCTTATACATTCTGGTTTTTCTTCGCTTCGTCTATTTTGACAAAGGCATGATAATATCTTTTGCCAAGCTCGTAGAGGGAACGGCGGGAAAAATGAATTCCGTCTTCGCATTTACCGCTATTCCAAGGATTTTTTTCGAACTCTTGCGCGTTGGAAAAAAGTCCGTCGGTTTCAACAAATATTCCGTTTCCGCAATCCTTGCATACGTCCTTGATCGCATTGATGACAGGAGGAGCGGTATCAGGGCGTGCTGTTTTCCATGCTTGTACGACGTCGCCTGCGATAAAGGGCAGATGCGAGGCATTCAGCTCTGCTCTGGATGAACGGACCAACGTCATTACGTAATCAAAATGCGTTTCATAGGGGATCTTCGCGCAAATTTCGTTTTCTCCCTGATGCCAAAGCATAGCAATTAAGCGATTTTGCGGATTCAGAGACAGCGCTGTTTTGGCCATAGAGATCATATTTTGATACAGATCATCCGTGCATTTCCATCGGTTATCCACAAACCCTGTTCCCCCGACAGCTGCACGAACGATCAAAAGCTTTCTTCCTTCGGCAAGCCGTCCGTTTTGTACGTATTCTTGTGCAAAGCTCAATGCAAAGTTTGACCGTATCTCGTTTCCACACGCCTTCTCACTATCCGGAGAGATCGTGTATTCTGAAGACTTGAAGTTGTAATTCATACTCCAAACGTTATCGTTTGGCATATATGCCTTTTCAACCGATCCGTATCCCCAACCCTCTGCATTTGACTGACCTGCCAAAATAATGATATCATACAATTCGTTTTTGAAATTTTTCAGCATAAAATAACCTTCTGTAAAATCATATTTGCTTTTTTATCGGCATTTGAGGTGGTTCGTTATGGATTGAATGATGCCTATGCGGCCGGAAAGCGTGCGATCCGCAGATCCTTCGAACAAGAAAATCACTGATTTTTGTTCGCTTCGCCTATTTTGACAAAGGCTTGATAATATCTCTTGCCAAGCTCGTAGAGGGAGCGGCGAGAAAAATGAATTCCGTCCTTGCACTCGCCGTTATTCCAGGGATTTTGTTTAAACTCTTGCGCGTTGGAAAGCAATCCGTCGGTTTCAACGAACGCTCCGTTTCCGCAGTCCTTGCATACGTCCTTGATCGCATTTATGACGGGCAAGGAAATGTCAAGGAAAGACGCTTTCCATTTTGGTACGATATCCGCTGCGATAAAGGGCAGATCCGGGGCATTCAGCTCCGCTCTGGATGATCGGACCAACGTCATTAAGTTGTCAAAATGCGTTTCGTAAGGGATGCGTGCCCAAATATCGGCTTCTCCCTGATGCCAAAGCATAGCGACTAAGCGGTTTTGGGGGTTCAGGGACAGCGCGGTCTTGGCCATCGAGATCATATTTTGGTACAGATCATCCGTGCATTTCCATCGGTTATCCACAAACCCCGTTGCGCTGACGGCAGCACGAACGATCAAAAGCTTTCTTCCCTCGGCAAGCCGACCGTCCCGTACGTATTCCTTTGCAAAGCTCAATGCAAAATTTGAGCGTATCTCGTTTTCAAATACCTTTTCCTCGTCCGGAGAGATCGTGTATTCCAAGGGGGTGAAGCTGCAATTCATGCTCCAGATCTTATCGCTTGGCTTGTATGCCTTTTCAACCGATCCGATCCCACGCCCCTCCGCGTTTGATTGACCTGCCAAAATAATGACGTCGTATACTTCGTTTTCAAAATTTCTTAACATAAAACACTCTTTTGCAAAATCGATTTTTTGATGCTGTCGGTTATTGAACTTCAAACTCGAACAAGCGAAGCTTTTCACAGCCGTGAGTGGACATAGGGATGAATCGAATGCTCTTGATCTTCCAATCGACTGCGTGGCGCACAAGACGCTGATGGTTGTCGCAAACGCTCAGCGAGAAGGATTCGCCCTTTGAATTTTCTGCTTCGATCCGATATTCCTTGATCAGCGTTTGCGGCAGCTTGAAGCTGGTTTCGACAAGCGGATAATACCAAGGCATATTGCGATACTTGCGGTTCATATCATTGTCAAAAACAAGGCGTATCTCGGAAATGTCCGTATCCTCATCGAACTTGTATTCGATATGATCGCCGTGATCTCCGATCCAAAGATTTTCTTCTCCGCGCTCTATGCCGTTTCTGACCACCTCCGCACTGCACTGCGCGTGCTTGGTAAGGGCAGGAACTTCTCTTGTGTGCCAGGGAATATAGCAGTCATCCGCCATCAGGGTCTGCTGCAATTCGTGGATATCCACGTCCTCGACCTTGTAGCCCTTGGAGACCGCCTGTGCCACTGCCGTGCCAAGTGCCTGACCGAGAATGGCACACGTAGCCATAACGCGCGAGGAGGAGAGCGCAGCGTGAGTGACGCTGATATTTCTTCCCGCGAAGACAAGATTTTCAATGTTGTCGGATATCATGCATCTGAGAGGGAGGCCCCACGGACTTGGCGCGGGATGATAGATGGTGGGATATCCATCTTTGTAGTAAAACCCTTGGGGGAAATGGTCATCCATCGGCCATCCGCCATAGGCAACGATATCGGGGAATTTTCCCTCGGCCTCCACGTCGTTTTGCGTGACGATATGCTTGCCGAGATAGCGGCGGCTTTCGCGCTTGCCCGGAAGAAATTCTATCCACTCAAGCTCCCAATTGTCCACCTTGTAATTTCCGTGGTTTTTCATGTGATCCCACACGCCGTAGCAGATCTTCAGCAGCTCGTCGCGGCAGCGGTCGGTATCGTGAATGCAATCCCATTCTCCGCCGATCTCGATCCACCAATAGTTGTTGTGTCTGCCCACGTCTTTGTACGGAAGATCATCGCGGGATTCGTATTTGTACGCCCACGTGGGCGGCGTATATTCAACCTTGTGATCTGTTTCGCGGATCTGAAACAGACAGCTCATGCCCATGGTTTTGGAGTCGGCTTCATCCGGCGGGATCGTTTCGTTGAAATCGGATTTTGCCTCTCTGCCATACATGAATTTTGCGCCTGACAACGGTGCTAATATCGAATCTCCCGAGCAATCGGCAAAATAGGTCGCGGAAATAATGTGAAAGGTCTCCGCGTTTGATTGCCATGCTTTAATGCTGACGATCCGATTTCCGTCCATCGTTGCATCAAGGCAGCTCGTGTTCAGCAACAGCGTCAGATTTTCCTCCGCCTTGGCTTTTTCATATAAAACGCTATCCCAAAGCGGATACTTCAGCTCTCGGTTTTGATAAAAATTTTCGAGGAAGATCTCTTCAATAATGCCGCCCTCGCGATTGTCCTTGCCTTGGGCTCCGGCAATGCACATACGAACCTCGCTGGAAGCATTTCCGCCAAGCACCGGGCGATCCTGAACCAAAACGACCTTGATACCGTGACGCGCTGCCGCTATTGCACAGCAAAGCCCCGCCATTCCGCCGCCGACGACACACAGATCTGTCTGATAGGTTAAGTTTCTCATAAAACCCCTCCAAAGTGTTAATAGATTACATAATAATTATGGCATATATATAGGAAAAAGGAAATAGCATATTGTTTTGAAAATTTGGCATTTTGTCAGGTGATTTTGACCGATATATAATGATAAAAAGGCAGCGCATAAGGCAGATCGTATCAAAGCAGACAGAGAAAAGAAGCTTCGATGAGAAAGATCTCTCGTCGAAGCTTCTTTTTTTATCCGTGATAGAGCTTTTTGGTTTGATAGCGTGGCTCGCAGGTCATCTGAATACCAAGCTTTTTCAGGGTGTTCAGGTCGTTTTGCGCAAGGATCACCGAGGAGTGGCCTTCGCAGTGGCGCAGCTCGGGCAGACATTCAAGCGCACGGCGCGCGGTCTCGTCGCTGACAGCGCAGATCGACAGCGCGATCAGCACCTCGTCCGGGTGCAGACGGGGGTTGTGGTTGCCAAGGCGCTCGATCTTTAAGGTGGAGACGGGCTCCAGAATATCGGGGGAGATCAGGCGCGTTTCCTTTGGAATGTTGGCAAGCGCCTTCAGGGCATTGAGCAGCATTGCGGAGGCAGAGCCAAGGAGCTTGGAGGTCTTTCCGGTGACGATGCGTCCGTCGCGCAGCTGCAATGCAACAGCGGGGGCTTCGGTCTCATCCGCGCGGGCAAGCGCCGCCGCGATCACGGGACGGTGGTCGGTCTGCAGACCGTCCTTCGCCATCAGAATTTTGATCTTTTCGACCTCTGTGTCATTGTTTTCACCCTGACGTTGACGGCAAAGCGCCGTATAGTAGCGTCGCAGGATCTCGTCTCTTGCGCCCTCTCGCACGTTCTCGTCGTCAAAAATGCAGAAGCCCGCCATATTGACACCCATATCCGTGGGAGATTGATAGGGGCATTCGCCGTAAATGTGCTCAAACATCGCCTTCACAACGGGGAAGATCTCCACGTCGCGGTTGTAGTTGACGGCGGTCTCACCGTATGCCGCAAGGTGGAAGGGATCCACCATATTCATGTCGTTGAGGTCGGCGGTCGCCGCCTCGTAAGCAAGGTTTACGGGGTGATTGAGGGGGAGGCTCCAGACGGGGAAGGTCTCAAATTTCGCATAGCCCGAGCGGATGCCGCGCTTGTTGTCCAGATAAAGCTGGGAAAGGCAGGTCGCCATTTTACCCGAACCGGGGCCGGGTGCGGTGACGACCACCAGAGATCTTGTGGTCTCAATGTATTCATTCTTGCCAAAGCCCTCGTCGCTGACGATGGACTTCACGTCCGAGGGGTAGCCGGGGATCGGGTAATGGCGGTAGACCTTGAGGCCGAGCGCCTCCAAACGCTTCTGGAAGGCACTTGCCGCGCTTTGGCCCGTGTAGCGTGTCAGCACAACGCTGCCGACGTAAAGCCCAAAGCCGCGGAAGGCATCGATCAGGCGCAGCACGTCCTGGTCGTATGTAATGCCAAGGTCGCCACGTACCTTGTTTTTTTCAATATCAGCCGCATTGATAGCGATCACGATCTCGGCTTCCGCCGCAAGCTGCAAGAGCATACGGATCTTGCTGTCGGGGGCAAATCCGGGCAGAGCGCGCGAGGCGTGATAGTCGTCAAACAGCTTGCCGCCGAATTCAAGATAGAGCTTGCCGCCGAATTTCTGAATACGCTCGTGAATGTGAGCGGATTGGGTGCGGATATATTGCTCGTTGTCAAAACCGATTTTAAACATAGAACCCCCTTGGCAGTATCGCGTAAGATCACTGCCGCATCATAAAACATAATATAAGTATATCACAATTCTTTCAAAGGAGCAAGCCTTTTTTGCGAAATTTCGACACCAAAGCGTCGGTTAATTGAACTCGTCCGCAAGATTGATCAGCTCGACCTTTTGCTTCAAGGCATAGGAGCAGGTGTAAAGCGTTCCGCCGCCGTTCCGCTGCAAAAAGGCGATGCAGCAGTCGCTCCCGTCCACAAGGGCACGGTTGCGCGTGTGCATACAGGTGGGCGTGTAGGCAAGGGATACGTAATCGACCTGATCCGCCTTTGACAAAATGTATTCAAACAATTCTCGCTCGCCGTCTTTCCAGAGCTTGTTCTGATCACGGCAGGGAAGGATCAGATGCAGCTGACAGTCGGGGCGGCGTTCCTTCAGGGCAAGCACGCGCAAAGCGGCAAGCGTGTCAAAGCCTCTTGCACCGCCCGTGCGGAATTCGGTGTAGCCATCTTGTGCCATCGCCTCAAGCTTTTGATCAAGGGAACGAGTGAGCGAAACGGCGATATCACCGGGGATCACACGATGACCGGTGAAGCAGCAAATTTTCAATGTTCATTCCCCCTTTTTTAGCGATAGTAACAGTATAGCATAATTTTTGATTTTATGAAAGGGGTTTTGCAAAATATTCCTGCGCTTTTCAAAAATCCTTCGCCCCACTGCGACACGCTTTTGCACAGCTGCTTTGGATAACGCATGAAACGACCTCTGTTTGTGTCAGCTTTGCTTTTTTGACACCAAGATGTGACAAATTTTAAGGCACGTTATGGATAAAATGATACAAAACGGCGTTTGAACGCCCGAGGGAGGTTTATGCTATGAGGATCCGTGTACATTCGTCACGTGAGGCAAAACGAAAGCCACTGCTACAGCAAAATTCGCGCTTTCTTGAAATGACCTGCGTGCAATTATTATTTGCCTCGTTGGGGGCGCTTGCGGGCAGCGCGGAGCTGCTATTTCACGTGCGCCCGTTTGGCGTCGCACTTGCGGCAGCGGCGACCGCGCTTTTTCCTGCGGTGTCGCTTGGGGCGGCGATTTTTTATATCGTCACAAAGGAATACGTGACGTTGGTGGCGCTCGCGCTTGTGGGGGCGGCAAGGGGAATTTTGCACTTTTACCCCCACAACGGTGCAAGAAAAACGCGAATTTTCACAGAGCGCATCTCCTATCGCGTGCTGATCGCGGCGGTGGCGCTCTTTTCCACGGGGCTCTTTCGCATCATTCGCGGCGGCTTCCGCTTTTTCGATCTGTTCGCGCTCTTGCTCGCGGTCACGGCGGCTGCGCTTGCCACGCTGCTGTTTTCGGGAATGTTTGAAAAAAGGGATAGGCTCTTTTTGCACAGCCGCGAGATCGGTGTCGCCGCGCTGGTCCTGACTTGCATCTTTGCAATGCGCGAGGTCAGCTTTTTCGGTGTATATCCCTCGGCGGTCGCGGCGGCGCTTGCGGCGTTTTGGTTGGTCGCGCATCGGGGCGTTTCGCTTGGAACTGTTGGCGGCGCGCTTGCGGGGCTGTGCTTTGATGTTCGTATGGCACCGGCGTTCCTTTTGTGTGGGCTTTGTTTTGGGTTGCTCGAAAAAAGCAGCCGCGGCGGCGGTATCCTGGCAGGCAGCGGTGCGGCGGCGATCTATGCCTTTGCCGTTGCGAGGACTGCGGGGATCACGTTGATCCTGCCTGCACTGCTCACTGCGGGTGCACTATTTTTAGCGGGAGACAGCGCGGGGCTTGTGGAGGGCTCATCGGGCTATCGTCTCATGCTCACGCGGCGACGAGCCGCACTGCAATCCGCCAAGGCGGGGGAGCAGCTGGAAAGCGAAACACAGGTCAGAGAGCTTTCGGGCGCCCTACTTGACCTTTCCGGCACTTTCTTTGAGCTCAGCAACCGTCTGCGCCGTCCCGGGCTGATGGACTTGCGCCATCTGTGTGATAAGGCGTTTGATGAGGCTTGCCCGGGGTGTCGCAACCGTGATATTTGCTGGGGCACGGAGTACCACGCAACGGCAAGCACGGTGGGGGCGCTTGGTAGTCGCTTACACACGAGCGGTGTGGTTGGAAAGGAGCAGATCCCCGCGGATCTCGCCGCCAGATGCACCCGCTTGTCGACTATTTTAAAAAGCATCAACGAGGGTGCGTTGCGCCTTTCGGAGGAGGCGCTTCGAGGCGATAAGACCTCGGTGGTGGCGAGTGATTATGCCGCCGTTGGTCGCATTTTGAGCGAGACGTTAGAGGATTCTCGCGACATGTTCGTGACTGATGCCGCCGCAGGCGAGCGCATTCTGGAGCGCTTGCAGCGCCTTGGCTACGTGATGGAATCGGTCGCGGTCTGCGGCAAAAAGCATCGGCGCGTGATCCTGCGCGGCATCCGTCTGCCGGGCAGACATTTGAAGGTGAGAGAGCTGCGGCAACTTCTGGAGCAGCATTGCCGCTTTTCGCTCGGCGCGCCCGAGGTCGTCGAAGCTGACGGAGCTGCGGATATGGTGTTCCCGGAGCGGACAAAATACGGCAGCGTGACCGTTAAGGAAACGCGCGTGAAATCGAAGAGCGAAGGGCGCTATTGCGGCGATAGTGTGATGACACTTTCCACGGACAAGGGGTATGATTACGCGTTTTTGTGTGACGGAATGGGCAGCGGCAATCAGGCGGCGCTGACCTCAGCGCTGGCTTCGACCTTTCTTGCGCGTATGCTTCGTGCGGGGAGCCGCGCGGATACCGCGTTGCGGATGCTCAACGGCTTTCTTGCCGCCAGAGGCTCGCGCGAATCGGAATCCAGCACGACGGTGGATCTGCTTGAGATCGACCGTGTCAGCGGTGAGGCGTCGCTGTTCAAATGCGGTGCGGCGGTGACGTATTTATTGCGACGGGGGGAGATCACGCGCTTTGTCTCTCGCACGGCACCGGTTGGTATTTTGGAGTCGCTGGATGCCGAGCGGATCCGTTTTTCGGTGAACGTTGGCGATATTTTGATACAAGTGAGCGACGGCGTGACCAAAGGTGAAGAGGATTGCCCGTGGCTTTCGGAGATGCTTTCAACAAAATGGGATGGCGATGCCGAGAAATTCGCGCGCCTTGTTTTGGGCCGTGCCGCGCAGGAAGGAAACGACGATCTTTCGATCATGGTGACCGAGATCACCCGAGCGAAGGGCTTAAACGAAGAGAATGGCGCAAGTGCAGACAGAACGTCTGCATAACAAAAAGGGCGGGAGATGCAAAACGCATCTCCCGCCTTTTTTGCGGCAATAAAAAGAGGAAATGTCCCGACAGTGATCGCCCAACAAACAAGGCTGGGAGATATAACGGCGGCATCCCTCAAAAAAGAGTATAGCACAAAAATCAAAAACGGTCAACCCATAGTAATAAAAAATGCCGGCTTTGTCTCGCGCTCAATATTCTCGGATGTGAGCGAGAATCGAGGAAAATACGCCTACAATGCCGACAAAGAGCAGCTCTCAATATCCCACTGGCCCAAATAAGACCCGCGGGGCGTACGTCCAAAACCGTTAAAGAGAACTGTGTTTAAAGTATAAAACAAAATGTCAAAAATGTCAACCCCGTAGCATAAAAAGCAAGCATCCCTACTGTTCGGGTCGCCAAAAGGCGTTGCCCTCGCAGATGGTGATGCTTGCATCCGTCAGTATAGCAGCTTTTATGGAAAATGTCAAGCCTTTATGATATGACACGAAATACAAGAAACGCGATGCATTTTTTGGGAAATCCTTGACACGGAACGCACAAAAGTGGTATACTGAAGAAAACTCTTTTGACGTTCCTTGTGGGCGTTTGAGGAAAGGAAAACAAGATGGATCTTCATACAGTCGGCACTGCGGCCCTGGCGTATCTTGGTGACGCGGTGATCGAATTGATGGTAAGAGAGCGCTTGGTGGGCATGGGCTACTCCTCGTCCAAGGCGCTCAACGCCCGTGCGCTGGATTTTGTGCGCGCCTCGGCGCAAGCACAGGCAATGGAGCGACTGCTTCCGCACCTCACGGAGGAGGAAGAGGGCGCGTTCCGCCGCGGACGGAATATCGGACATACCAATACCCCAAAGCGCGCAACGGTCGCCGAATACCGCAACGCCACGGGCATGGAGGCACTGTTTGGCTACCTACACATCAAGGGCGAGCAAGCGCGGATCAAAGAGCTATTTAAATTGGCATATCAGGAGGATGAAAAATGAAAGTTGGGTTTAACCTTTACAAGGATGGCAAGCACAAGGCGCTGACCATGAGCTACGATGACGGACAGGTGCATGACATCAGACTGCTTGAGATCTTCAACAAATACGGCATCAAGGGCACCTTCCATCTGAATTCCGGCAAGCTTGATGATGAGGCGGGCAAGTTCCTGACCTCGGAGCAGGTCGCCACCGTATTCGACACACACGAGGTCTCGGTGCATAGCCTGACACACCCCTATCTGGAGCGTGTGTCGGACGAGGAAGTTGTTTACGAGATCGTGGAGGATCGCAAAAATTTGGAAAAGCTTTGCGGCTATCCCGTGCGCGGAATGTCCTATCCCTTTGGCACATACAATACGCAATTGATCGAAAAGCTGCGCGTGCTCGGTATGCAATATTCCCGTACCATCAAGCCCGCAGGCGTTTGGAGCAGCCCCGACGATTTCAAAATCCCCGATGATTTTATGCAATGGCACCCCACCTGTCATCATGCGGACGAAAAGCTGTTCGACTATTTGGCGGCGTTCAAAAGGAACAAGCGCCCCTTGGCCCTGTTCTACGTCTGGGGACACAGCTTTGAGTTCCCGCGTGGTGACGGTTGGACGCGTATCGAGGAATTCTGCGAAAAGGCTGGCGGCGACCCCGATGTGTGGTATGCCACCAACATTGAAATTTACGACTATATTATGGCGCTTCGCGCTCTGCGCTTTTCTGCCGATCGCACGATGGTCTATAATCCCACCGCCACCGACGTTTGGGTGGATGTAGATGGGAAAGCCGTGGTTTGCCCCGCGGGAAAGGTTACAAGGTTTACTATTTGAAAGAGAGGAATAAAAAATGAACCATCCACAAATCAAGATCACCGTAAAGAACTTTGGCACGATGACCGCCGAGCTCTATCCCGAAATGGCGCCTCTGACCGTTGCCAATTTTTTGAAGCTCGCGCGAGAAAGCTTTTTTGACGGACTGATCTTCCACCGCGTGATCAGCGGCTTTATGCTGCAGGGCGGCGGCTACAACGAGCAGATGGAAGAAAAGAGAGCCGACGCGATTCGCGGCGAGTTCGCCGCAAATGGCTTCAAGCAGAATACCCTCAAGCACGGCAGAGGGGTGCTCTCTATGGCACGCACCAGCGATCCCAACTCCGCATCCTCGCAGTTTTTCATCATGCACGCGCCCGCACCTTATCTGGACGGACAGTATGCGGCATTCGGTAAGGTCATTGAGGGCGATGCTGTGATCGATCAGATCGCAAATGTGCAGACCGGAAATTACGGCTGGTACATGCAAGACGTACCGATGGATCCTGTTGTGATCGAAAGCTTGGAAATTATATCGGAATAAAAACTAAATATTTAGAATAACCAATTTAAAAATTGGAAAAATATAATAAAAAATTAGAAAAGGCGTGATCGAAGCCGTTTGGCAGCGATTCACGCCTTTTCGTTTTCTTTTGTTAAGTGTTGTCCTCGGAGTCAGCTTCCTTCTTTCGTGCCGAGTGCGGCGCGAGGTCCACGGGATGGAATCCGTCGACCTTGCCGCGCTGGATCGCACCGAAAATGCGATAGCGAAGTCCGGGGCTGTGCTTTTCCATTTGCAAAAGGAATTTGTTGACCTCTGTGCGCTCGGTGTTGTTATCGGCGGGACAGGGGGATTTGTAAACGGGGAGATTGTTTTTGTTGGTGAAATAGACCACCGATTTTTCAGGCATATACAAAAGCGGTCTGATGACACGCACACCCACGCGCGAAAGCTCGGAGACCGGCTGGAAGCAGCCGATGCGTCCTTCGTAGAAGAGGTTCAGCATAAAGGTGTCAATGACGTCGTCCTGATGGTGTCCGAGTGCCACGACGTTGCAGCCGAGGTCCTTTGCGGTGTTGTGCAGCACGCCGCGCCGCATCTTGGAGCAAAGGGCGCAGGGGCTTTTTTCTTTTCTGATGTTAAAAATAATATCGTAAATATCGGTCTTGACGATGTGGTAGGGGACGTCCAGCTCATGGCAAAAATCCGCGATGGCGGAAAAATCGCTTCCCCCTTCAAAGCCCATATCGACGGTGATGGCGACCACCTCGAAGGGGTTGGGGTAAAAGCGGCGGAGCCCGGCAAGACCCGCGAGCAGGGTCAGCGAGTCCTTGCCGCCCGAAATGCCGACGGCAACGCGGTCGCCCGGCTTGATCATTTCATAATCGTCCACCGCACGGCGGACGTAGCTTAAAACGCGGCGCAGATCCATAATCGGCTCCTTTACTTGCCAAGCAGGAAGGCGCGTGCTGCCTTATATTCGGCAAGTGCCTTCTGCTCGGCGGCGGTTCCCGTGCCGGCATCAGCGCGGCGCAGGGCGCGAAGCATAATGTTTTTCGGGGTGTCATCGGGGTCGATCAGCTCCAGAGCCGCCACCTCGTATCCGTTTGCCTCAAGCCATTTGAGGCGCAGCGCATCGGTCGCGGCATCGCAAAGCTTTTGCCGCAGCATCGAGTGGCTTGCGATGAAGTCTAAGGTGGGGCAATTTAAGGTATGATTGAGCTCGTGATGGCAGCAGGGGGTCGCAAGGATCACCTTAGCCGAAAAGGTCAGCGCGCGCTCCAAAACAAGGTCGGTGGCGGTATCGCAGGCGTGCAGGGAAATGACAAGGTCGGGCAGGTCATCGGTCTTGTAAGCGGCGACGTCGCCGCACAGGAATTCAAGCCCCTCAAAGAAGAGATTTTCCGCCACGTCCTGGCAGTAATCGATCACGTCGGGCTTGAGATCCACGCCCGTCATCGACACCTCGCGGCCAAGAATATTTGCAAAATAATGGTACACGGCAAAGGAAAGATAGCTCTTTCCGCAGCAAAGATCCAGGATGCGGATGCGCCCCGTGGGAAGGGCGGGGAGCGTGTCGCGGATCAGCTCCAGAAAACGGTTGATCTGGCGGAATTTTGCCTGCTTTTTGTCATAGATGCGACCGTTTTTGTCCGACACACCCAGACGGATCAAAAAGGGCTCGTTGCCCTCTAAAATATGCTTTTTTTCCTTGTTGTTACCACTGATCGTCACCGCGGGAACGGCGTTGTCGGAAAGGTGGCGGCGGAGCTTGTCCGCGCCAAGCAAGAGCTCCGCGCCCTTTTTGGTGCGGCGCAGCTCGCAGTCTCCACCCGTTGTGAGCAGATTGACCTGAGAAAATCTTGTAAAGCGCGAGGAAAGGCTATCCTCCGTGGCGCGATCAAGGGGGAGATTTTCGTGTGTTGCCTTGTGGTCGCTGTGCAGTGTCTCGATCTGCAAAACGACCTTGCCGCCAATGCGGCAAAGAACACCCGTCGCACGGGTAATATCCCCGTCAATGGGGCGGGAAAACACTAATTTTTTTAAAGTTTCGGTGCGTGCCGCCAAAAGGCAAAGCGACGCGAGCTCAGCATACGTATTCACATTGAACCTTTCTTTTTTGAGGAGTTAAACTTACTTTCTTTTCTTCAGCCTTTTCAGCTTTTTTTCGGATACGGGATGCTTTTTTGCTGACGCTTCCTGATTCGACTCATTCAAACCGCCTGCTTCGGGCGCGCTTTCGGGTACCGCATTTGCTACGGGTGCCTCGGGCGTTTTGTGCCAGAGCTTCAGCTTTCGCTCGGTCCTATCCATAATGCGCTTCAGATTGCCGCGGTGTGCCCAGGTAACAAGAGCCGCGATCATCAGCGCGATGACGCTCGGAATACCGTATCGCATCGTAACGGTGTCAAAACTGTGCAGCAGGATCGGATAGAAAAGCGCGATCACCACCGAACCAAGGGAAATGTAGCGAGTCATCGCGACCAAGGGGATATACAGGCACAGCAGGACCAAGGCGATAAAGGGGTTCAGCGCGATCACGCACATCGACATAGTGGCAAAGCCCTTTCCGCCGCGGAAGTGCGAAAAGCAGGGGAACACGTGACCGAAAATGCAGAAGAAAGCGGAAAGGAAAGAGGCGTATACCAGATAGATATAATAGAAATCATTTGTGGAATGACCGAAAATGGCGCAAGCGATGAGAATGGAAACAACACCCTTCAGACCGTCACCGAGGAAGGTGAGGATCGCGGCCTTTTTTCCGTAGCTGCGTCCAATATTGGTGGCGCCCGCATTACCGCTGCCGTGATTTCTCACGTCATCGTGATAAAAGAGCTTGGAGACGACCAACGCGAAATTGACACTGCCAAGCAAATAAGAAGCGGCGATGCAAAAGACAAAGCCAAGTCCGATCAGCAGCGCGGTCGTGCCCTGTGTAAACGAGAACTTTTGAAACAAAAAGCGCAACAGTCCGTTTTCGAACCAGTTGTAGATGCCCCAGATCAAAAAAGATACAGGCATATGCCCCTCCTTGAGTGATATCGCAAAATAGCGATAGTACTTTATTCTATTATAACATAAAATATTGGCGCAGGCAAGACCTGCGCCAATATTTTTATTGATGGATTTTATGTCTTTGGATTTTCCTCATTGTTTTCGGCAGAAGTGTCGATTTCGCATCCCGTTTCGGGGGATGTTTCACTGCTGGCAGCAAGCGCCTTGCGGTGAAGGAGGCGACGGAGCAGCACCGCAAGGTCAAAATGCAGCAAAAATCGAATGAAGCCCTTATCGGTGTGCCTTTCGCATACCGAAAAAAGCCAGCGTGAGAGGAAATAGCCGCCGATCGCGCCCAGTGCGCCTGCAATCAATCCGCCCAACACGTCGGTGGGGTAATGCACCATCAGATACATACGCGAAAGCCCCATCAGGGCCGCAAAAATAAATGCGGTCCAGCTGTACTTTTTGTTTGTGGTCAGGAACAGCGCGGTCATTGCCGCCATCGCGGAGGTGGTGTGTCCCGACGGGAAGGAATTTTTGCTTGCGTGCGGCGCGCCGATGTATTGCCACCAATCGAAAAAGGCTCTTGCCTCGTCGGCAAAGGGACGGGGGCGCGCCACGATGTTTTTGAGCAGAATATTGGTGATCACGGCGCCGCAGGCAATGGCAAAGAGGATGCACGCGCCCTGGCGTTTTGTCTTTTTGAAGCAAAACAGCAAAAGTCCAAGCAAAATAAGGCAGATGCCCTCCTCGCCGAGGAAGCTGATGAATTTCATAAGAAAATCGAAAAAGCCGCCCGTTGCAACGGTGAAATTGTGGATCGCCCCCAGGATCGCGTGATCGAAGGCGTAGCATACGGTATCCAACCAATGCGCCATAAGATGCTCCTTTCAATGTGCTGATTTTTTTGTTACGTGTCGCAAAATTTGCGACAGATCATCGATTTATTGCAATAATTGAGAAAGCTCGTTTTCGTAAATGAATTGGATCACAACTCGGGGGCTTGCTTCGGCGAAGATCACGGGGTCATCCGAAAGGTCGGTCTGATAGGTGACCTTGCTGAAGGTGTTTGAAAAGAAGGGCTCGACCTGCAAACGCTCCCACGTGTTGGAAAACTGCAGCAGAAGCTCGGGGGAATCGGAGGTGTGCGAGGGAATATAGAACGGGAGCTTTAGCGTGGTGGAGGAAACGCCGCCGTTGTGTAAAAAGCGGTAATTGAGCTTGGTCCTGTTTGATAGCGAAACGGTATGATTTTCTACAACGTCTTCAAGCCCCGCCCCGCGTGCCACGCGCTTTCCTGTCGTCAGGTGCTGGTAAAAGTCCAGATCCTCTCGTTCAAGCATTTTGCTATTCGCCAATACGTTGGGCGAAAAGCGCCTGCAGACCGCCTTATAGGCATAGTAAGAGCCCAGAGAGTTCAGTGAGTTTTCGGTGTTGTTGTAAAGCAAGCCATCGCTTTTTGCCTCGCGCAGATCCTCGGTCAGATCAATAAAATGATAAAACCCGTGGTCATACAAATGATCGCTTAATGCGTTCAGACGTGTGTTTTCATCAATATTGCCGAGGTAGCTTGGCATACACTCGCTGTAAACCGTTTGAGAGTTCGGAATGATCACCAGAAGATATTCCGCATTGCGCTTGGCATAGGAATCCTTGGTCTGCCGCAGATGATGCAATATCTGCGACATTTCCTCCTCGGTGAAGGCGTGCTTTCCGATATAATCTTCAATGTAATGATAGTTGTTTTCCGTGTCCTCGATCTCAAACAAAAAGTCATTTTTGCCCGCAATGACCTCATGGCTGTTCACGATTCCAAACAAACGGTATTGATATTCGTGTACCAGGCCGAGATTTTTCTTGTTTTGATAAACACTGCGGCGCAGGGCTGCAAAGGGCTCGCCTTCGTCTATGATACTGCCGTCATAGCATTCAGATGCAATGGCGCTATCGTGTTCGGTCAAAAAGTTGACAAGATAAACGATCGAGAAGGTCAGCAATACCCCGATGAACACCGTGAACACGGTCAAATGGTAAATAGAGTTCGTTTTCTTCATGGCGCTACCTCACCGTATCGGAAGATGCCGTATGCGTATTCGGCATACGTGGGGAATTGGGGAAGGAAATAGATCATTGTCAGTACAAAGCACACGAAAAGGAAGGTGATCTCACAGATAGAGAAAACAAGCGCCGTGCGCTCTCTCGCCTTGCGAAAGATCCAATGGCGAAGCAGTGCCCAAGGCAAAAACAAGACAAGCAGGATCAGCAAAAGCCCCAAATAATTGGCATCCTGTATCGCGCCGAGAATGTAGCGTGTGGGATGATTGGTCTCGGACGAAAAGGCGCTTTTGATGAGCAAAAAAACATCTGAAGGCTTGGGAAGTAAAAGAGATAACGTGAAAAAAGAGCACAGGAATATCGATATCGGGCTTAGGAGCAAGCGCCACCAGAATTTGAGGCTTGGCAGCTTGCGAACAGGCGTCAGCTCGGTCAGCAAGGCAAAGAGCAGGATCGGTGCTCCGAGCAGCAAAAGCTCCAAACGGGTGCGGAAAACAAGCACCGTGATGCAATAGATCAGCAATATGGATAGGATGCGCCCCCGCCTTCCTTTGCATACGCGGCAGAGGGGATAGCGCACATAATCAAAGAGGTAATTGCGTAAGGAAAGCGTCGTGCCGTAAAGCATACGGTCGGGCGTGGTCGAGGTCAAAACGTTGCCGCGGTCACGGGTTAGCGGAATGCCGTAGATCGCGCAAACGCCCCTTGCAAGATCGGCACCGCCCGTAATATAAAAATAAAAGAAGAAAAACGAGCAAAGCAGCAAAAGGATGAGGATGGTAGGGGAAAAGATCGTCTCACTGTAATGCAGGAGATTCTGCAAGGCACGCATCAGCACTGCCGCGACGGCAAGGCGCTTGATATAGCCAAGCATATACAGCCGTATGCCATCCGTGAGGCGTGTCGGCTTTAGCGAAAGCTCCTCCGTCAGATCAAAAAAGTGCTTGCTTCGTACCACGGGCCCCACCATCAGCGTGGGGAAAAAGAGCAGATAGCCGATCAGCTCCAAGGGGTTGCGCGGACGGACGACGTCGCCGCGTGCGCGGTCCATCGCATAGGAAACGATGCCAAGTGTGACAAACAAAAGCCCGGCGGGATAGACGTAAGATGTGTCAAGGTGCTCGCCAACGATCCTTGCCGCGATCAAAGAAGCGATCGACGTGAGGATCAAAAACGCGGTTCTGAATTTTGCGGCACCGATGGTGCGGGGGGGAGGAAGATAGGCGATCAGGGCGGTCAGAAAAACAAGCGCACCGATCTGTAAGATTCCCCACAAATTGTTGAAATTTGCAAGAACGTACCACAAAATTGATAACAAGGAGAGGGAAAGCCGGCGATATGCCTTTGGCAAAAAGAGGATCAGGGGAAGGGAAAGGGGCAAAAACAAAAACAGAAAAGCAATACTTGTCAGCTGCATCATATCCCCCCCTTTTTTTCATCCTTTTTTCTTATTGTATCATACTTCCTTCTGTTTTGCAAGCTGTGTTTCCTTCATACGTCTGGCAAGATAAACGATGGGGGTATCCAGCAGTGCCGTGATGAAGAAGATCAGATAGCTTGAGCCGATGATGCTGAAGAGTGTCGAGGGTCCGTATGTGCCAAGGAAGGCACCAAGACTGAAGAGCACGGTGTTGAGCAATTGCGATATCATCCTCGAGCCGTTGTTTCGCAGCCATAGGAAGCGACGGGAGTCGCCGAATTTTCGCTCTGTGAAGCTCCACCACTTGTGATACAACCACACGTCCAGCTTTTGCGTGATGGCATAGACCAAAAGGCTGCTGATCATCAAGCGCGGAATACCCGAAAAGAGCGCCTGGATGTGGGGCATTACGGTATCGTCCGGTGCCGGGGTAAAAAGCAGCCATCCTTGCGAGAGCAGTAAAAAGAGGACCGTGATGAGAATACCAAGATTTGCCGCACGGTTGGCATCTTCCTTGCTTTCGTTCTCGCTCAGGATATCCGTGATCAGGAAGGATGCGGCAAACAGCACGTTGCCAAGCGTTTGATCCATCCCGAAGGCGTGGACCAGGATCAGGACCTCGATGTTGGCGGCAATGGTGCAAAAGGCGGTCATAGCAAAAAGCCCGCTTTTTCCGAACAGACGATAGGATAGCAGGACCGTGCCAAAGCAAAACAGCAGCGATCCGATCAATAAAAGCTCATTCATAAAGTTCTCCTTATTCTCTCTTGCCTACACCGAAATCGGTGTTTTGCAACAGAATATCGACTCTTTGATCATTTTGGTAAAGTGGATATACCTCGCGCATAAAGGCTTCTATCACTTTTTTGTCGGGTCGGACCGCAGTGGTGTTTTCGGTCATCACGTTGACACAGACACGCGAAAAATGCGCGAGTCCCGTTTCAATATCCGCGCGTATACCGCTTGCTGTTTGACCGTCGATGCCGCAAAGCAGATTGATCTCCTCAAAGCCTGCGGCGGCGATCTGTTCGGGTGTGGCGTTCCCAAGCCCCTTTTTCAGGATCCGCTCCCGAAAGGGGATGTCGAAGCTCTCAACCCCGATCTTGAAGATCAGGCGGATGCGATCCTTTGCAAAAAATGCGCGAAGGTCGTTTAAAGCGCCGCGATGCATCCAATGGCACTCAAAGTGGAGCGCGGAGATGCCTTTCGCGATGGCGACGTCTCGGATCTTTTGCATTGTTTTTGCGTCCAGATCCACAAAGCTGCCCGAATTGATGACCTCAAGCCGTCCAAGCTCGCCTGTTACACAGTCAAGCACGGCGCTGTTGAGCGCAAAATTGGCATTTGCATCGCTTGAAGCATCGGTGTGGTAATCGCAAAAGGTGCATCGCTTCCATTGGCATCCCGTGCCGCGCAGCAGCACGATCTCGCGCGGATTTTTCTCGGTGATCTTGTCGTATCGTTTCATTTTAAATAAAAAAGGGCACACTACCGGCGCCTTCACTCCCCCGTAGTTTTGTTTTGAGACAGGATGGTTACGAACTGTCTGTTGTTGATTTGTACCTTAATAGTATAGCACATTTTCTTGCGGCAAGCAAGTCCTTTTTGAGAAAACTTATTTTATTCTGTTTGCGGAAAAATAAAAGTACAAATCAAAATTTCAAATCAGGACTAATAAAAACAATTTTCCGCTTTTGGAAACAAATGTTCAAAAAACACTTGACAAACGCCTTCGCTTGTCGTATAATGGTGTCAATGACAAAACAACAAGCGAAGGGAAGGTACATCAAAATGGCAAAGGCAAGCACGACGAAAAAGGCAGCGGTATCCTTGGTTGGCGCGGACGCGAGCGAGCGCAAGAAGGCGCTGGAGACCGCGATCAAGCAGCTTGAGCGTGATTACGGTGCGGGCACCGTGATGAAGCTCGGCGAGAATACACATATGGAGGTGCAGGCTGTCCATACAGGCTCGATCGCGCTGGACCGCGCGCTCGGCATCGGCGGTGTGCCCCGCGGACGTATCATTGAGATCTTTGGCCCCGAATCCTCGGGTAAAACGACGGTTGCGCTGCACATCGTTGCGGAGGTGCAGAAAACAGGCGGGCAGGCGGCGTTCATCGATGCCGAGCACGCGCTGGACCCCGTTTACGCCAAGGCGCTTGGCGTTGACATCAATAATTTGTTGGTCTCCCAGCCCGACTGCGGTGAGGATGCGCTTGACATCACCGAGGCGTTGGTGCGCTCGGGTGCGGTGGACGTTGTGGTCATCGACTCGGTGGCGGCGCTCGTACCCCGTCAGGAGATCGAGGGCGATATGGGACAGTCTCAGGTCGGTGTGCAGGCAAGACTGATGTCGCAGGCAATGCGTAAGCTCTCCGCGGTGATCTCCAAGAGCAACGCGGTGGTCATCTTCATCAATCAGCTTCGCGAAAAGGTCGGTGTGATGTACGGCAACCCCGAGACCACCACGGGCGGCCGCGCGCTGAAGTTCTATGCTTCTGTCCGTATCGACGTACGCAAGACCGAGCAGCTCAAGAACGGTAATGATATTTACGGTAACCACGTCAAGTGTAAGATCGTCAAAAACAAGGTCGCGCCCCCCTTCCGTGTGGCGGAGTTTGATATTCTTTACGGCAAGGGCATCTCCCGTGCGGGCGAGCTTGTCGACATCGGCCTTGCGCTGGACGTCATTCAAAAAAGCGGCTCGTGGTTCTCTTATAACGGCGAGCGCTTGGGCCAGGGCAAGGACAACATCCGCAAGATGCTGGAGAGCGATGAGAAGCTGTTTGCCGAGATCGAGGCAAAGGTGCGTGCGATGTCCGACGAGATGGAAACCGTCGAGGAGACCTTCGATGTCGACGACGAGGAGGACGATTTCGACCTGCGCGCCCTGAAGCTTGGCGATGATGAATAATAGCTTTATCCGCATTTGCGGAATGCGCGCCGCCGACGGCGGCGCGCAACTTGTTGTTGAGATCGAGCAAAGGAAGGGCGAGGAGGTCATCCGCGAAACGGTAGCCCTGCTCACGGCACGGCTTGAGGGACTGCCCACCGTGGGGGAGATCGGCGAAGAGGAGCTTTTGCACCTGCGGCGTGAGGCAGAGATCTGTGATGCGATCGGGGCAGGCATGCGTTCGCTTGGCGCGAACGGATGCTCGGCAAGGTATCTGGCGCAAAAGCTGCGCGCAAAGGGTTTTTCCGCCGATGTTGCAGGTGAAGCTGTGGCAGAGCTTGCCGAAAAGGGTTACCTCAAGGAAGAGGAGGGTGCGCTCCGCGAAGCCGAAAAGGGGATCGCCAAGCTTTGGGGAGATCGTCGCATCCTTGCCGATCTGCAAGCCAAAGGCTACACGGGCGGCGCGCTTGCGTGCCGAGGACGGCGCCGCGCGCTGTGCGATGCTGATGCGCAAGCGCCGTATGCATCCCGCGGCAGACGAGGCGGAGCTGCGCCGTATGCTCTCATCGCTGATTCGCTACGGATACACACAGGATGAGATCAAACGCGCTCTGCGTATGCGCCATTCATAAGAAGAATGTTTTTATAGAAGTCCGAGGCTTTAGAAGATCAAACAGGATACATATTGTAAGGTGTTACAAAGCAACGTATAAGTTTTAATACATTTGTTCGATTCGCCTCCCTTGTGCAAAGGGAGGTGCCGAGCAAATGCGAGGCGGAGGGATTGTAAAACAGCTTTGGTAAGGAACGATCCCCAGTCAGCCGTGCTGACAGCTCCCTTTGCACAAGGGAGCTTTTTTGTTTGTGTGGTTTTCCTCTCTTTTTTTCTGTATTACTTTACAAATCCGAAAATTTAGGGTATACTAAAATAAATAACAACACTTGGAGGTGCTTTATGCATCTGGAAGAAAAATGTACGTCCTCAAGGCTGATCTATGACGGAAGGATCGTCAAGCTTTTTGAGGATGAGATCGAGCTGCCCAACGGCGCGCCTGCAAAACGCGAACATATCAAGCACGTGGGGGCTGTTTGCGTGTTGCCCCTCACCGACGACGGAAACGTGGTGATGGAACGGCAATTCCGCTACCCGTTCGGCAAGGTTCTGGTCGAGATCCCTGCGGGAAAGCTGGACGGGCCGAACGAGGATCTGCTGGCCGCAGCACTGCGCGAGCTGCGCGAGGAAACGGGCATTGTGCCGCAAAGTATGACCTACCTTGGCGATTTCATCGGATCTCCCGCCATTTTGGGCGAGCACGTCGGTATGTTCCTTGCACGGGGGCTCTCGTTTTGTGAACAGCAGCTTGACGAGGATGAATTTTTAGAGGTGTTCACAATGCCGCTTGGGGACGCCGTCGAAAAGGTGCTTTCTGGTGAGATCACCGACGGAAAAACGCAGGCGGCGGTGTTAAAAACGCATATTATTTTACAAAAGGAAGGGAAGGAAGTATGAAGCTCAATTATAAGCGCGTGATATTTGTCGGCTTTGCCTTTTTTCTGATCTCGGCGTTCTGGCAAGCATATGATACCATCGTTCCCAAGATCCTGACCGACAAATTCGGTCTGCCGCAGGCGTGGTCGGGTGCCATTATGGCGCTTGATAACATCTTTGCGCTTGTGCTGCTGCCTATTTTCGGCTCGATCTCGGATAAGGTGAACAGCAAGCACGGCAAGCGCACACCCTTTATCGTGATCGGCGCCGTGGTGGCGGCGATCCTGCTGGTCTCGCTGTCGATCCCCGACAACGCGCAGCTCGCGAACATCAACGCGGCGGCAGAGGTGACCGATACCGAGTGCGGTACGGGCTACACCGAGGCGCTTGGTGAGATCTGGGATGCGAACCCCAAGGTCACGCCTTGGAAGACCGACAGTGTGCTCAGCGAAAAGGCTCCCTTGCAGTCGCTGATCACCCGTGAGGAGTTTACCGCCATTCCGATGACGGTGAGCGACGAGAACGGGGAGAGCGTCATCAACCCCGCGTATACGAATATCGTGGTACCCGCAAGACAATCCTATGCCGCCCTTGCAACTGCAAAAAATGCCACACCGTTGGTCATTTTTATGGTTCTTTTGTTCTTTACGCTCGTGGCAATGGGCACCTTCCGCTCACCTGCGGTCGCGCTGATGCCCGACGTCACCGTGAAGCCTCTGCGCTCTAAAGCAAATGCCGTCATCAATCTGATGGGTACGGCGGGCGGCATTCTGGTGCTGCTGCTTGGCACGGTGCTTCGTACGGGCAAAACGGAAAACGCGCTGATGAGCTACACCACCTTCTTTGCCATCGTCGCGGGCATTATGATGGTGGGACTTGCTATCTTTTTGTGGAAAGTGCGTGAGCCGCAGTGGGCAGCGGAAATGCAACAGCAATCGATCGAGCTGGGGCTGGATCAGCCCGAGGAGCCGACCGACTCCGAAGCAGAGGTGCGCCGCCTTTCCAAAGGCGAAAAGCTCTCGCTGTTTTTGATCCTTGCTTCGGTTGTGTTCTGGTTTATGGGCTATAACGCCGTGACCAGTAAGTATTCGGTCTATGCCAGCACCGTGTTGGACGTGGACTACAACACCACACTGCTGATCGCGCAAGCGGCGGCGATCGTGGCATATCTTCCCGTAGGCATCCTTTCCTCAAAGCTTGGGCGCAAAAAGATGATCCTTGGCGGCGTGGTGATCCTTGGCGCATCCTTCTTCTTTGCATCCTTCCTCAGCGCCGACAGCCCCAATCTGATCAAACAGCTTCTGATGCCCTTGCTCTTTGCCTGTGCGGGCATTGGCTGGGCGACCATCAACGTCAACTCCTACCCCATGGTCGTGGAGCTTTCCCGCGGCTCGAACGTCGGTAAATACACGGGCTTTTACTACACCGCAAGTATGTCTGCTCAGGTCATCACCCCCATTTTGTCGGGTGTGTTCCTGGATATGAACTTCCGCACACTTTTTCCGTACGCCACCTTCTTTGTGGCGCTGGCGTTTGTCACGATGTTCTTTGTCCGTCACGGCGACGCAAAGCCCGATGCCAAACAGACTGTTCTTGACGGTGTCGGAGGAGGTGACGACTGATGGAGCCTTGGCTGATCGTCTTGATCGCTTTTTTGGCTACCGTTGTGGCACTTTTTGTACTTTGGCTGTTTTTGATCGCGCCGCGCGCGCGTAAAAAAGTGATCAAGCCCTTTCTGCGCCCCTATGCCCACCGCGGGCTGTGGGGCAGGGAGATCCCCGAAAACTCGCTCGCGGCATTTCGCCGTGCCGCCGAGCACGGCTTCGCGATCGAGCTGGACGTGCAGCTCTCAAGCGACGGCGAAGTGATGGTCTTTCACGATTATACCCTTGACCGCGTGTGCGGTGTGCAGGGCAAGGTGGCGGAGCGTACCGCCGCCGAGCTCACAAATATCCCCCTGAACGGGGTGGAAAATGAGTGTATTCCTACCTTTGGGCAGGTGCTTGACACTGTGGATGGACGCGTGCCGTTGCTCATCGAGCTGAAGGGAGAGAGCGGCAATACCGATCTGGTGCCTGCCGTGTTGAAGCTCCTTGCCGACTACAAGGGAGAGTGGTGTATGGAGACCTTCAATCCGCTGCTTTTGCGCGCGGTGCGAAAGCAAGCGCCGCAGGTCGTGCGGGGTCTGCTTTCCAGCGATCTGATCAAGGAAAAGCGCAAAGGCTCAAAGTTACTCAACTTTATCCTATCTGCGCTTTGGCTCACCTTCCTTTGCAGACCCGCATTCCACGCTTGGGATGCAAAATATCCCAAGCGCCTTGCTCTTCGCGTGGGGCTGAAATGGTTCGGCGCGGCATCCTTCGTTTACACCATTCGAGACGAGGCCGAATATGAGCAATATTTGGCAAACGACACATACCCGATCTTCGAGGGGTTTATTCCCAAAAATCAATAAAATCGTGAAACGGTATCAAAAAACGCTGTCCTTTTTTGCAAAGGACAGCGTTTTTTGTGTGATATTTAAAGGCTTTCGACCACGTGATCCATATTGTAAAGCCCGGCGGGCTTGCCCGTCATAAAATGGGCGGCGCGGAGCGCACCCGTGGCAAAGACCTCGCGCGAGGCGGCACTGTGGGATAGGGTGATGACCTCATCCTTGCCGCAGAACATCACCTCGTGCTCGCCGACAATGGTGCCGCCGCGTACGGCGTGCAATCCGATCTCGCCTTTTGCTCTTGCGCGGCGCTCGGCGTGGCGGTCATAAACGTAAGGATGCTCCTTCTCCTCGCTGATGGCATCGGCGATCATCAGCGCCGTGCCGCTGGGGGCGTCGAGCTTTTGATTGTGGTGCTTTTCGATGATCTCAATATCAAACGCATCGCCAAGCGTCGCCGCGGCACGGCGGCAAAGCGCGATCAAGAGATTGATACCAAGCGACATATTACGCGAAAAGAAAACGGGCACGGTGGTTGCGGCCTCCTTCATCGCGGCAAGCTCCTCTTCGGTGTGACCGGTGGTGCAGACTACGATAGGGGTAGCATTTTTTGTGGCATAAGCAAGCAGCCCTTGCAGGGCGCTGTGATGCGAAAAATCCACGATCACATCGGCTCTGCCCTGAAATTCATCGGGAGAGGTGAAAATGGGGAATGGACTGTCGGCGGCGGGGTTGATATCAACGCCTGCCACGATGCGGTCGCCGGCTTCCTTGGCGGCGGCAATCACCGCCGCGCCCATTCGTCCGCCACAGCCGCAGAGCATGATGTTCAGCATCTTTAAACTTCCTTTCAGATCAAATTACAGCAATCCGTACTCTGCCATCACTGCCTTGAGCTTGGCAAGGTTGGCATCTTCCATTTCCGAAAGAGGCAGACGGAACTCAAGATCGCACATACCCAGAAGGGCGGCGGCAGTCTTGACGGGGATGGGGTTGACCTCGCAGAACAGCGTGTTCATCAGCTTGAGGTACTTCAGCTGCATTTCAGCGCCTGTCTTGAAGTCGCCCGCAAGACAAGCGGCACAGAGATCGTGGGTCTCGCGGGGCAGAATGCCCGAGAACACCGAGATCACACCCTTGCCGCCAAGCGACATGATGGGCACGATCTGGTCGTCGTTGCCGGAATACACGTCCAGCGAATCGCCGCACTCGGCGATCAGCTCGGCAATGGCGGAAAGGTTGCCCGAGGCTTCCTTGGCGGCAACGATGCGCTCGTGCTTGGCAAGCTCGCGGTAAACGGGCAGTGTGATGTTCACGCCCGTGCGAGAGGGAACGTTATAGAGAATGATGGGTTTATCGGTCGCCTCTGCCGTAGCAAGAAAGCTCTCGATCAAGCCCTTGGGGGTCGCCTTGTTGTAGTAGGGCGTGACCAGCAGCAGCGCGTCGCAGCCGACCTCGCAGGCGTACTTGGACAGCTCAATGCCGTAGGCGGTGTCGTTGGAGCCTGTACCCGCGATCACGGGCACGCGTCCCGCGGTATATTCGACCGAGGCGCGCAGCAGCTCGCAGTGCTCCTCGTGGTCAAGAGTTGCCGCCTCGCCCGTGGTGCCGGCGATGACAAGCGCATCGATGCCGCCGTTGATCTGTTGATCGATCAGCTGCTTTAAGCGCTCATAATCGATCTTGCCGTTTTTGAAGGGCGTGATCAGGGCGGTTGCCGCACCTGTAAAAATGGATTTTTTCAGCTTGCTCATGGTATGACTTCCTTTCTCCGGCCCTGCCGGCAATGCGTAAAAAACGCAAGAAAATAAAAAAACCGGTTGAAAACCAGCCGTAGTTGTACTATAATAAGAACAGACGGTGCAAAGCACGCGCCGCTTAGCAACATACAGATAGCTCTCCATCAATACTGACGACAGTTCCACAGCTTTGAACCGTGTGAACCAGCAAGGCATCCGCCGCAGAAAGCCCCACTTCGGCGCTCTGTGCTCTCACCCTGGCTACAAGCGGTCACGGCGACCTTGCCAGAATGAGGTCGCAGCGCGCACCTCTATCATTATATTATGTTTTTTTGACCTTTTGGTCACTAATATCTTAACACATAAATATGTGCTTGTCAACCGTTTTTGAAAGGTTTTTTAAAAAGACAAGCCACTGAAAGGACAGATATGAAAGAGCCCATTCGCAACGAGAAAATTTCAACCGATCTCAAGACCTCTGATTTTTATTACGACCTGCCCGAGGAGCGCATCGCGCAGCACCCCGTCGAGCCGCGCGACGCCTCGCGCCTGATGGTGCTGGATCGCAAGAGCAATACAGTCGAGCACAAGCACTTCCATAACGTTTTGGATTATCTTCGGGAGGGCGACGTGCTGGTCATCAACGATTCCAAGGTCATCCCCGCCCGTTTGTACGGGCACGTGGAGGGCAGACCCGAGGCGACGATCGAGCTGCTGCTGCTCCGTCAGCGCGAGCTTGACGTGTGGGAAACGCTGGTCAAGCCCGGCAAGCGCGCCCGTGTGGGGATGCGACTTGTGTTTGGCGACGGAATGCTGACCGCTACGGTGACCGACATCGTGGAGGAGGGTAACCGCTACGTCAAATTTGACTATGATCGCGACACGTATGCAAATATTTATGACATTTTGCATCGCATCGGTATGATGCCGCTCCCCCCATACATCACGGCACAGCTGCAGGATAACGACCGTTATCAGACGGTCTACGCAAGGGAAGAGGGCTCTGCCGCAGCACCCACCGCGGGGTTGCATTTCACGCCCGAGCTGCTTGAAAAGGTACGCGCCAAGGGCGTTGCCATCGCCCCCGTGATGCTGCACGTGGGGCTTGGCACTTTCCGTCCCGTGAAGGCAGACCGTGTGGACGAGCACGTGATGCATACCGAATTCATTTCGGTCTCTAAAGAGAGCGCCGATCTGATCAACAGCCGCCGCGCCGCGGGCGGACGCATCGTGGCGGTTGGCACGACCTCTTGCCGCACGCTGGAGAGTGTAGCGGACGAAGAGGGAAAAATTCAACCCGTTTCGGGGGATACGGGCATTTTTATCTATCCCGGATACCGCTTTAAGGCGGTCGATGCCCTGATCACCAACTTCCATCTGCCCGAAAGCACGCTTTTGATGCTGGTCTCCGCTTTTTATAACCGCGATGCGATGTTAGATGCCTATAAGACCGCGGTCGAGGAAAAGTATCGCTTCTTTTCCTTCGGCGACGCGATGTTGATCGTATAAATTCCGCAATACTGCGTTAAAGCTTCGACTTGTCGCCCTCGCCGTAGGTCACTACGCCGTCGGGCGTCGCGCTCGCTTTGCCTTGTCTTGCGAAATTTCTACTGATCAGCAAATGCTGTTGTGTGTTTTGTACAACAAAAATTGCGAGTTGCTGCTTGCTTTAGCCTAGGAAAATCATTTATAACTCACCCCGTCTTGGGGGATACTTCAAAAAAGTCTTGAAAGGAGCCTTATGATACCTGTTGCATTGTTTACAGATATCGCATACGCGGCATTGGCGCTTTTGATCGCGGTGCTGGCGATCTATTTTGCACTGCGCGTGCTTGGAAAAATCACAAAATTCTTTGTGACCGTGATCGTACTTGCCGTGGTGGCAGTTGTGCTGTACTTGATCTTTTCGGATCATAGCATTTTAAAGGCCGCTTCGGACCTGCTTTGGCAGTTACCGAAACGGCTTTGATATAGAAATTTTAAACGTGTTTTTGTTAGTAAAAAATTCGGAAAGGGGGCATAACGGTGTGCAAAAAGCCTGAAATTTTAGCGGTTGTCGGTCCTACTGCAAGCGGCAAAAGCGCCCTTGCGTTGGAGCTTTGCAAGCGCCTTGGGGGCGAGATCGTTTCCTGTGACTCAATGCAGATCTATCGCGGTATGGATATCGGCACCGCAAAGCCGACTGCCGCAGAGATGCGCGAGGTGCCCCATCATCTGATCGACATTGCCGACCCCGAGGAGGAGTTCTCGGTGATGGATTTTGTCGCCGCCGCGGAGCGAGCGACCGAGGATATTCTGTCCCGTGGAAGGATGCCCGTATTTTGCGGCGGCACGGGGCTTTATCTGGATGCTTTTTTGCGTGGGGGCGTTGCCGAAACGCCCGGTGCCGATCCCGTCTTGCGCGCCGAGCTGAACGCATTGGCGGATACGTGCGGCGCGGAGCATTTGCACGCTATGTTAAAGGAAGTGGACCCCAAAAGTGCCGATACGGTGCATCCAAATAACGTGCGCCGCGTGATCCGCGCGTTGGAGATCTACCGTGCCACGGGCATCCCGAAATCCGAATGGGATCGCCGTTCCTTGCAAATGCCATCCCGTTATAACGCCACCGTGCTGGGGCTTTCCTATTCCGACCGTGAGCTGTTGTATCGCCGCATCGAGGCGCGTGTGGATCAGATGCTCGAGGAAGGGCTTGTTGAGGAGACGCGGCGCTTGATGGAGCGTGGCGTTTTTGAGGTTTCGCGTACCGCCTGCGCCGCGATCGGCTACAAGGAGCTTTTGCCTTATTTGCGCGGTGAGCAGACACTTAACGAGGCTGTTTCGGAGCTCAAAACCGCAACAAGGCGCTACGCAAAGCGCCAGATGACATGGTTTTTGGCAAAGCCATACGTGCATTGGATCGAGGCGAATGATGGAAATTTGGTTCGAAAAAGTGAAGAAATTGTAAATATGTCATTACAAGTATTCCTAAAACATAAGAATATGTTATAATAATTTATTATAAGAATTCAACATATGCCCAAAACAAAAGGGGGGAGCGATGTGAACAAAAGATCATACAGGCGCAAAAGCTATCATATCGCTCAATTGATATGTGTCCTTTTGTTGCTCTCCTTTCTGGTCGTCATTCTGGGCATCGAAGCACAGAGAAATGCGGTATCTTACAGCCGCGAGGCTGCAAAAACCGTTTCCTATACCGTGACCGATTCGCTTTCGGGCTACGTGTTCCGTGATGAAAAGACCTTGGAAAGCCAAAACAACGGTCCGATCGAATACTTGGTCTCTGACGGCAGCTTTGTCAAGGCGGGAGACCGACTTGCCAATGTTTACGTGGACGATACGGGAACAGACAAGCGTCAGACCGCGGCGGCGCTGTATGCGGAGATCGCCCGCTTGGAGCGAGCGCTGGAGCGTGACGTGATCGCGTGGCAGCTGACGTATTTTGAATCCTATGAGGATATGATGGGTGCCATCAGTGCGGGTGACCTACGCACGGGGCGGAATGCCGCGGGCGACCTTGCCGCTACATTGGAGCGCCGCAGTGCCTTTGGCGATAGCAGAGCGGAGCTGGAAGCGCGTATCGCGGCCCTGCGTGCCGAGATCGGAGAGCTTGTGCGCTACGTCGATCAGCCCCAAGCGTTTTCGGCGAAGGAAAACGGCTACTACTTCAGCTATCAAGCTGACGGATACGAGGCGCTTTTCGGTACAGCCGCCGTGGAGGATCTGACACCCGAGGGGCTGGAGCGCTTGCTCGGCTCCAAAACAGTTTCTGACAATGCTATCGGAAAGCTTGTGAGCGGCGGAGAGTATTATCTCGCGGTCCCGACCTCGCTTGAGAGGGCGAAAAGCTATACGGTGGATGCCGTCTACCGCGTGCGTATGGCGCGCGGAGGCGAAGCACAAATGCGCCTTTCACGCATTGCCGCTTCTCAAAACGGGGAGGATGCATTGCTGATCTTTTATGCTGAAAAGTGCCCGAACGGTATGGATCTTTGCCGCCGACAGCCCGTCGAGATCGAGCGAAGCACCGTGGAGGGGCTTCGTGTGCCCGCGGCGGCGCTTTACAACGAGGGCGATGAGGATGCGGTGTACGTTGCAACAGACGGCGTTGCAGCAAGAAGGCGCGTGCAGGTCTTGTGCCGGGAAGGTGGCAGCTGCATCGTTGCTGTCTCTCACGAGGAAGGCTATCTGCGCGAAGGCGAAATGATCGTGATCACCGCACGCAGTGTTTACGATGGGAAGGAGCTACGTCGATGACCGACCTTGCATATATCAAAGAAAACCTTGAGGCGGTACGCACCGAGATCGCGAAAGCGGAAAATAATGCAGAACGCGTTGGCAAAACGCTGATGCTCGCCGCGATCAAGTACGGCACCGATGACGAGGTGCGTGCGCTTTTATCAAACGGCGTCCTCGACGTGGGCGAAAACCGCGTGCAGCAGCTGCTTGACCGCTTTGAATTGCTCTCGGCACATCAAGCGCGGGTGCATTTCATCGGCTCGTTGCAGACCAATAAGGTCAAATACATCATTGATAAGGTCTCGATGATCCATTCGGTGGACTCCGAAAAGCTTGCCGCCGAGATCAACCGCCGCGCGGCACAAAAGGAGCTTGTGATGGACGTGCTGGTCGAGATCAACGGCGCAAGGGAAGAGGCTAAAAGCGGCGTGATGCCCGAGGATGCACAGGCCCTTTGTCGCCGGATACTTGCTATGCCCAATCTTAAGTTGCGGGGCTTTATGACAATGGGCCCCCGATTTGACAGTGACGATGCCTATCAGGCGTATTTCGCCTCGGTGAAGGCGATCGGCGATGCGCTCTGGCAGGAGCTTTCGATGGACGGTACCCCCTTGTATTCGATGGGAATGTCCGAAAGCTTTGCCCCCGCCATTGCGGCGGGCGCCGATATGGTGCGCGTCGGCAGACGGCTTTTTTACAACAGTGAGCAAACAAATTGATGAATATAACACGAAAGGATGGAAAAACGAATGAAAAACCCCTTTTTCAAGAAGCCTAAAAATGACTACGATTCTTACGATGATTCCTATGATAACGGCTTTTACCGCGCCGAAGAAGAGGAAGAGGACGGCATTGTGGGTGACCTCGAGGAGGAGACCCCCGTGCTGACTCAAACGCCCAAGAGGCCGACTCCTACAGGCTCTGCGAACCGACTGAAGGTCGTCAAGCCTCATGGCTATCAGGATGGTCCCTCGATCGCCGAATATCTGGTTGACGGTTACACCGTTGTAATGAACATCGAGGAGCTGGAGCGCCCTGCCGCGCTGCGCCTGATCGACTTTTTGCTCGGCGCTTTGCAGGTGCTTGGCGGTGAGCTGCGCCGTGTGACCAAGACCACCCTTGTGCTTGCTCCCCGTCCCGGTGAGCTTGTTGAGGAAGAGGAGCAGGAGGGGGACGACCGTCTTTGATCGGACGCGTTTGTTGCTACATTTTGGAAAGGAGAGGCAGATATGGATCTTGTCGTCAAGCTGATCATCGGTATTGCACAGGCAATGCTTGCCACGTTGCAGATCGCTATGCTGATCCGCGCCATTCTTTCCTGGCTTCCCATCAGCGATGACAATATATTCGTGCGCTTTGTGACGATGCTGACCGAGCCGATCGTTGCCCCCATCCGTGCGCTGTTTGAGCGTATGAATTGGTTTCAGAACATCCCCATTGACATTTCCTTTTTGGTGGCGTATATCCTGCTGTCGGTCGTGAGCACGGTACTTGGCGTGGTGGCGTGATGATCGAATCTCTTGAATTGCTGTATGCAAGAGCCGAGGAGCTGCTTGATCGCTCCCGTCGGCAAATGATCATGACGTATACCGATTTTCTCACCCCACAACAGCAAATGCGGCTTTCCCGTCATTTGGCGGGGGCTGCGGATGAGTGGCGCTTTTTTGGCGGCTATGAAGAGGCGGAGCGGCGCAGAATGTTCTTTCTGCCCGCGTATCTTGCCGACCTTGAAGAAAGCGACCGTGCCGAATGCCTGCAGGAGACCTATTCCGAGTGCCTGATCCCACTTGAGATCAAGGGAAGCGGCTATCGGGAGCTTTCGCACCGTGACTTTTTGGGCGCTTTGTTGCATCTTGGGGTCGAGCGAGATCGCATCGGTGACATTTGCGTGCTTCCCCCCGACCGCGCGATCCTGTTTTGCGATCGCGTGATGGCAGATTTCTTTGCGCAGAATTTGAGCCGTGTCGCAAACGACGCGGTGCGGATTTCGACCGTGACGCTTCCTGCGGATTTTGACGGGGGCAGACGGTTTGAAAGCATCAGCGATACGGTGGCATCCCCGCGTGCGGATGCCGTGGTCGCCGCGCTTGCGAACCTCGCGCGCGAAAAAGCGCAGGCGCTGTTTCGCGAGGGGCGCGTTGAAATCGACTACGAGCCCGAGCTGCGTACGGACCGCAACGTCGATGCGGGGGCGGTCATCGTAATCCGCGGATGCGGAAAATTTATCATTCGTTCACTTTCGGACAAGACCCGCAAGGGGCGCTATCGCTTGCTTGCGGACCGCTACGTCTGATCTTGATTTGTTTTTTTATTTTAGTGACATATAAACAGAGGAGCTTTGAAAAAAATGGCAAAAGATTACAGTGCATCCCTTAACCTTCCGAACACGACCTTTGCGATGCGTGCGGAGCTGCCCAAGCGCGAGCCGCAGACCATTGAATACTGGAAGGAGATCGATCTTTACGGCATGATGCAGAAAAACGGAGAGGGCAAGCCCTACTTCGTGCTGCACGACGGCCCCCCCTTCTCCAACGGCAACATCCATATGGGACACGCCTTGAATAAGATCCTGAAGGATTTTATCAACAAGTCCCGTAATATGATGGGCTACAAGGTGCCTTACATCCCCGGCTGGGATAACCACGGTATGCCGATCGAGAGCGCGATCATCAAAAAGAACAAGATCGACCGCAAGCGTATGTCGATCCCCGAGTTCCGCAGCGCCTGCCAGCGCTTCGCGCAAAATTTTGTTGACACGCAAATGGAGCAGTTCAAGCGCCTTGGCATTTCGGGCGATTGGGATCATCCCTATACCACCATGGCGCCCGAATTTGAAGCGCGCGAGGTGCGCGTGTTCGGCGATATGTACCGCAAGGGCTACATCTATAAGGGCCTCAAGCCCGTTTATTGGTGCCCCAAGGACGAAACGGCGCTGGCTGAGGCGGAGATCGAGTATCGCACCGATCCCTGTACCTCTATCTACGTCAAGTTCCGTGTGGCAGACGACAAGGGTAAGCTCGCAGGAGTCTGTGATCTTGCCAACACCTATTTCGTGATCTGGACGACGACCACCTGGACGTTGCCCGGCAATATTGCCATCGCCCTCAACCCCGTTGAGGAGTACGTTGTGGTCAAGGCTGGCGGTGAGAATTATATCGTCGCAAAGGCGCTGATGGACAAGACCATGCAGGCAGGCGGCATTTCGGAGTACGAGGTCATTGCCACCTTCCGCGGCGCTGAGCTTGAGTATATGAGCGCACAGCACCCCTTCCTTGACCGCCTTTCCACCGTTGTCAACGCCGATTACGTCACGATGGACAGCGGTACAGGCTGCGTACACACCGCACCCGGCTTTGGCGCGGATGACTATCAGACCTGCCGCCGTTATAATATTGATGTGTTCGTTCCCGTGGACGACCGCGGCTATCAGACTGCCGAGGCGGGCAAGTTCGCGGGTATGCGCTATGACGAAAGTAACGTCGCCATCCTTGCCGACCTGAAGGAAAGCGGCGCGCTGTTTGCAAGCGAGGATATCGAGCACGAATATCCCCACTGCTGGCGCTGCAAGTCTCCCATCATCTTCCGCGCGACCCCTCAGTGGTTCTGCTCGGTCGATGCCTTCAAGGAGGAGGCGGCTGCCGCTTGTGACAAGGTACAATGGCTGCCCGCATGGGGCGGTGAGCGTATGGTGCAGATGGTGCGCGAGCGCGCCGATTGGTGCATCTCCCGTCAGCGCCATTGGGGTCTGCCCATCCCCGTGTTCTACTGCGAGGATTGCGGCAAGCCCGTATGCGACGATACGACGATCGATGCCGTATCCAAGCTCTTTGCAAAGAATGGCTCCAATGCCTGGTATGAGGTTGAGGCGGCTGATATCCTGCCCAAAGACTATGCTTGCCCCCATTGCGGCGGCAAGACCTTCACCAAGGAGACCAATACCCTTGACGGTTGGTTTGACTCGGGCTCCACGCACTTCAGCGTGCTTGGTGACAAGGAATGGCCTGCCGACGTCTATCTTGAGGGCGCCGATCAGTACCGTGGCTGGTTCCAGTCCTCGCTGCTGACCGCAGTTGGCTCTACGGGCAAGGCACAGGCACCCTTCAAGACGGTTCTCACGCACGGTTGGGTCGTCGACGGAGAGGGTCGCGCGATGCACAAATCGCTTGGCAACGGTGTCGATCCCTTGGAAATGATTCAAAAGTACGGTGCCGATCTGCTTCGTTTGTGGGTCGCATCCAGCGACTATCACGTCGACGTGCGCGCATCGGATGCTATCTTCAAGCAGCTCTCGGATGCTTACCGCAAGATCCGTAATACCGCCCGCTTCCTGCTGGCGGACCTTTACGATTTCAACCCCGATACCGATGCACTGCCTTTCGATGAGCTTTACGAGATCGACAAGTGGATCGTCGCGGGTATGAACGATTTGATCAAAACAGCTTGGGAGGGCTATGAGAATTACGAATTCCATACCATCTATCACGCGCTGTGCAACTTCTGCACCGTGGATCTGTCCAAGCTCTATATCGACATCACCAAGGACCGCGTTTATGCCGAAGCACCCGACTCCAAGGCGCGTCGCTCGGCGCAGACCGCGATGTACCATATCGTCAGCGCGATGACGCGTATGATGGCACCGATGCTGTCCTTTACCGCCGAAGAGATCTGGCAGGCAATGCCCCACAAGGCGGGAGACGTGAAGGAAAGCGTCTTCCTCAACGATATTCCGCGGTACGATGAAAAGCTCACCTTCTCTGAGGAGACCGCACGTTGGAATCAGCTCCTTGAGCTGCGCGAGTCTGTGATGAAGTCGCTTGAGCTTGCCCGTGCCGAGAAGCGCATCGGCAAGTCGCTTGACGCGAAGGTCACGGTCTATGCACCCGATGCAGCGACCTATGATCTGCTTGCATCCTTCAAGGACGAGCTGCCCACCGTCTTTATTGTGTCGCAGGTCGAGCTGATCAAGGCTGCCGCACCTGAGGGAACCATCATTGACGAGGGTCCCATCGGTGTCGTTGTCGAGGCCGCTGACGGCAAAAAGTGCGACCGTTGCTGGAATTTCACAACAAATGGCACGGACGATGGCGAGGATGGATGTCTTTGCCCCCGTTGTAAGACCGTTCTTGGACTGATCAAGAAATAATACAATGCCGCAAGCGCCTGCCCAAGGGCGGCATTTGCGGCATTTATCATCTGTATCGAAAGGAGAGCAGCATGTGGATGATACTTGTCGGCGCTCTGATCCTTGGCGTGATCGCGTTGGATCAGATCAGCAAGGCGCTGGTGCTGAACTTTCTGTATGAGGGGCAGGTCGTCCTGATCTCCGGCGTGCTCAATTTTACCTACGTGGAAAACCGCGGTATGGCATTCGGATTGCTTTCCGATCACCGTTGGATTTTTATGGTGCTGTCGGTTTTGGGGATCACGTTGGTTGGCTTTTATCTGTACCGCTTTGTAAAATCTACCCTGGGGCGTGTATCGCTTGCTCTCATCATCGGTGGGGGCATCGGTAATATGATCGATCGCATTTCGCTTGGCTTTGTGGTGGATTTTATCGATTTTTGCCTGTTTGATTTTTGGGTCTGGGTGTTCAATGTTGCCGATGCCGCCGTTTGTGTGGGTGCGGCGCTCTTTGCGCTCGATCTGATCCTTGAAACGGTGAAGGATTACAAAAAGTCCCATAACGGTAGCGAAAAAACGCAAAAAAGCGGTGAGGGAAAGAACGATGGCTGAAAGCTTTGAGATGACGGTCGATGCCGCGCACAGCGGCGAGCGTCTGGATCGCTTTCTTGCGGATGCGCTCTCGGTCACACGCTCCGCCGTCGAGCGCTTGCTCGATGAAGGAGCCATCTGTGTCACGGGCGGCAGTGCTGTCAAAAACTATCGCTTAAAGGGCGGCGAAAATATCACCGTAGAGATCGCAGACCCCGTACCTGCCGAGGCACAGCCCGAAAATATCCCGCTTGATATCGTGTACGAGGATGCGGATATCATCGTGATCAATAAACCGCAGGGGATGGTCGTTCATCCCGCCGCGGGCAACCCCTGCGGAACACTTGTCAATGCGCTGCTCTATCATTGCGGCGATTCGCTGTCGGGTGTTGGCGGTGTGGCGCGTCCGGGTATCGTTCATCGCATCGATAAGGACACCAGCGGATTGTTGGTGGTGGCAAAGAACGATGCGGCGCACAATGCGCTTGCCGAACAGCTGAAAACGCATACCGTCAGCAGGGTTTATCACGCGATTGCAATCGGAAACATCAAAACCGACGAGGGTACTGTCAACAAAAAGATCGCCCGTCATCCCGTCGATCGTAAGCGTATGGCGATCACGGTCAAGGCAGGGGAAGGCAGAGAAGCGATCACGCATTATCAAGTTTTGGAGCGCTTTGGCAGCTTCACACACGTGCAGTGTCGCTTGGAAACAGGGCGAACCCATCAGATCCGCGTACATCTTGCTTCACTTGGACATCCCCTTTTGGGTGATCCCGTGTACGGCGGTGACGGTACGCGCTTTCAATCGCAGCACAAGTCACTTTTTGCAGGACAATGCCTTCACGCGGGCGAGCTTCGGCTGATCCATCCGCGAACGGGCAAGGAAATGCACTTTGAGGCGCCATTACCTCAAAATTTCGATACCGTGTTGGGGCTTTTGCGAAAGGAGAACGTATGAAATACAGACTTGCGATGTTCGACCTGGACGGTACGATCCTGAATACTTTAGAGGATCTGACCGATTCCGTGAACGCCGTTTTGCAAAAGCACGGATTTCCCACGCACTCTCTTGATTCGATCTGCTCTTTTGTGGGAAACGGTATCTTTACTCTGATTCAAAAGGCGCTTCCTGCCAATACGGACGAGGAAAAGCTGAACGCCGTATTTGCGGATTTCAAGGTTTATTACGCCGCGCACTGCGCCGATAAGACAAAACCGTATGAGGGCATTGTCGATCTGCTTTCGGAGCTGCGCCGTGCGGGTGTTCTCACGGCGGTGGTCTCCAACAAAGCCGATTTTGCGGTGAAGGAGCTTGCCGACCGTTATTTCAACGGACTTTTTGACGTGGCGGTGGGAGAGCGGGAGGGTGTTCCCAGAAAGCCCGCCCCCGACAGTGTATTTGCGGTGATGCGCTCGCTTGGTTGCAGTGTAGAGGAGTCGGTCTATATCGGAGATTCCGACGTGGACGTAGAAACCGCAAAAAACGCGAACGTAGACGGAATTTTTGTAAAATGGGGCTTCCGCTCGGCAAAAGTTTTACGCGCTTGCGGCGCCAAAATGCTTGTCAGCACACCCGATGAGATCGCCAAAATAATTTTAGAATGAAGAAAGCCCCACGTAAGTTTACCGCACAAATGCGGAAACCGCGTAGGGCTTTTTATTTTTGTCAATTCACTTTTCTTGGCTGATCGAAGCAGGGCAGCACGCGCATCAAAAACTTTGTGCGCTCTGCCTGCGCGCCGCGGATCTCCACGGTGTAGTCCATTTCAAGCACACCCTCGCTCTCGATCGCGTTGCGCACCGATCTGGTGTAAACGCAGACCTCAAAGGGCATGATCTGGGTTTGATAGACACACAGATGTCGCTTGGCCTGCTCAAAGACCAACGCTGTTTTGACCGTGCCGTCGCGCAGCATCGAAAGCGTTTGCGGCTCGCTTTTGTAAAAGGAAACGGAGGTGGTCGACCCCTCCATACCTGTGAGCTCGCTTTCCTTGTAGCTGATGCAAACACGCGTACCGTCGTCGTGGTAACGTGCCTCAACGGTCATTTCCATATGCTCGGCCTCGCCCTGAAACGAAGGGGGCGTGACAGCTTCGGGCGGCACCATTTCCATTGTATTGCCATAAAAAGATCCCTTGACCTCATAGCGGTCAGTGATGATCTGAACACGAACTTTTTTCAGCATAGTACACCTTTTATCATCATACATCATTGATGCTTCTATTATATCAGCACCGCGCAAAAAAAGCAAGAGCTTTTTCTGATGTGTAATACTTCAATTCCCTTGACAAGCACATCGAAAAAAGGTATAATATAATGTGTTACTGTTATCAATGAATTATAGATTGGATGAAATAAGCGTTATCTGAAATGAAGTATTTGTTTTTTGATATTGAATGCGCGAATTGCTATAACAATTGCGCCAAAATTTTCAGTCTTGGATACCTCATCACCGATGAGAAATTCAACGTCCTGCACGAAAAAGAGGATGTGCTGATCAACCCGCGTGACCGCTTCGATTGGTACGTGGCAAAAAAGATGATGGCATACCCTCGCGAGATCTTTAAAGATCAGCCCCCGTTCCCTGATTTTTACAACCGCTTCAAGGAAATGTTTGAGGATCCCGAAACCGTTGTCATCGGCTACGCCGTGACCAATGACGTGCATTTCCTGCACGATGATTGCAAGCGCTATAATTTGCCTGTGTTTTCCTATCGCTTCTTTGACGTGCAGCAGCTTTACGCCCGTCAGCCCGTGAACAACACCGCGAAGAATCTGGAGGATTCGGTGCTTTCCTGGTACGGCGAGGAGCCCGAAAATATGCACCGCAGCGATGAGGATGCCTACAACACGATGCGTATTATGAAGGCGATCGCCGCCTTCCACAACACCGATCTGCCGGGACTGCTTGAAATGTATCCCGACTGCGGCGGTGAAACGCACGACGGCATCATCAACTACGCATGGAAGAAGCCCGAGGGTGAGAAAAAGAAGAAACGTCATCGCAGCAAGAAGGGCAAGAAGAAGGAAGAGGAAGCGATCCCCGAGACGGGCGACAACAATATGGAGCAGGGCTCGCACAATGCGGAGCTGTTCGTGCGGTTCTTGGAGAATGTCAAGCCGCGCAAAAAGATCCGCAAGCCGCCGTTGCTTTCGGGCCATACCGTTACGGTCAGCTTGAATTACCAGCGCTACCACTTCAATGAGATGCTGTACCTGGTGCAGATGATCGTGGACGCGGGCGGACATTACACCCTTTGCACAAGAGATGCCGATACGCTTTATACATACGGCGACGAGGAAAACGATATCCGCTATTCGATCTTCAGCGAGCGCATTGCCGCGGGCGAGGATCTGGATGTCCTTCCTTTAAAGGCACTGTTTGATATTTTGGAAACAAGTGAACTTAGGCTTTCCCGCAAACCCAAAAAGGATCTTTCGATGTTTGAGGAAGAGGAAGCGGACGAAGCAGAAGAAAACGAAGAGTTCCCCGTTTGACGAGAGGGGATACCGCAAGAGGCGCGCCCATGGGCGCGCCTCTTGCGTTATTTTTTAAATACCCATGTGCACGTAGGGATTTGCCTGAACCTTTACAATGCGGGTTTGCAGATAAGCTTGTAATTTTTCGGGATATTTTATATAGGAGGTGGAAACGTCCCAAACTCCTACGGCATCGACCTCGACCTCTCCGTAATCAAACAGAGACCCCCATATGGATTTTCTGACCGAAGTGGAGGTAACACCGTTAAAGGTCATTGTTTTTGTGCTGGTGCTCAGCCAACCGCTTTTTACAACGATCTTGTCATCATAAAATTCCAAGAAATAGTGCTTTGCGGAAATGGTACGGAAAATTTGCACGATGATTGGAATGATTGTCCAAAAAAGAAGGACGGTGATAAGTGTGCTTAAAGGGCTCCAAGCAGCCCATGCACTTTTTTTAGCGACGTAATTGGGTTTCATAGAAAAGAATCTCCTTTTTAATGATTGTATACCAATATATTGGTATACAATGAGTATACTGTAAAATTAGTGGTATGTCAAGAGCTTTTTGAAATTTTATGGTAAAGTGAAAGAAAAAAGGAAATTTTTTTCTATGAATAGAATCAAAGATTTGCGTGAGGACAGAGATCTGCGACAAGTAGATGTGGCGGAAAGCGTAGGGATCGATCAGCGATCTCTTTCTAATTACGAAACGGGGAAGACCAATCCCGATAGCGAAACCGTGATCAAGCTGGCTCGCTTTTTTGGCGTCAGCTGTGACTATTTGCTTGGTGTCAGTGATAGCAATCTGACCGATCACCGTGCCATAGTGAAGGAGTTAAATGATATCAAGCGGCGCTTGGAGGAAATCCAACGGTATCTGGGCGGCTTATCTTAAACAAAAAGGGCGAGGAATTTTCCTCGCCTTTACTTGTATCATTATTTATGATATTTTCCACCGTGGAGAATGGAAAGGCTGCGATAGACGGTCTCAAGCAGCAGCACGCGCATGAGCTGATGGGGGAAGGTGAGCGCAGAGACCGACAGCTTAAAATCGGCGGCGGCCTTGACACGCGGCGAAAGGCCGTGCGAGCTGCCGATGATCAGGCAGAGCTCGCCGCTATTTTGCATAACGGTATCAAGTTTTTGCGCCAACTGCTCGGAGGAAAGCTGTTTTCCTTCCACGCAAAGTGCCACCGTATAAGCGCGATTCGGGATCGCCGCAAGGATGGCATCAGCCTCTTTTTCCAGCACCGCTTCGATCTCGGTGGAGGTTGGCTGATCCGCGATGCGGCACTCTTTCAATTCAACAATATCGACCTTGGCGTAAGCGCCAAGGCGTTTTTCATATTCGGCGGCGGCAGCGCGCCAATAGGCTTCCTTCAGGTTGCCCGTTACGATCAATCGGATGCGTAGCATATCTAACCTCACAGTTCTGTGATATCGGTGGGGGAAGCGGCGGCGATGTGCACGGAGGTGCCTGCCAGCGCGGCGCGCACCTCGCCAAGCGCTAATTCGGGGAGATTGTTGGTTTCGGAAAGGTGCGCCAGCAGTAAGCGCTTCATGCCGTTTGCCGCCAGACGGATCGAAAAAGCGGCGCAATCGGTGTTCGAAAGATGTCCGCGGCGCGAGGCAATGCGGCGCTTGAGATCGTGAGGGTACGGCCCCGTGATCAGCATCTCCTCGTCGTGATTGCACTCCAGAATGACCGCCTCGCATCCCATCAATCCCTCCTCAACGGCGGGGGTCACGATGCCAAGGTCGGTGGCATAACCAATAACGTGCGGCTTTTCGCCGTTTAACGTGATGCGAAAGCCGACACTGCTCAGGCTATCGTGCGAGGTGGGGAAGGAGGAAAAGGTCATGCTTCCAACCGTTTCGGTGAAAATTGGCGGATGCGAAACAAGCGCGGCGCGCAGATGCTCGCCCGCGCGGCTTGCAATCTTCTCGGCGGATGCGCCGACTGCGTGAACGGGAACGGGATGGTGCTTGACAAAGATGTCAAGGGCAGCGGTGTGATCGTGATGCTCGTGGGTAATGAAGATCGCCGAAAGCGCGTCGGGCGAAACGTTTGCCGAGACAAGCGCCGTGCAAAGCGCCCGTGCCGAGCGCCCCGCATCGATCAGGATCGCCGTGTCGCCAACGGTCAGCAAAGCGGCGTTGCCCGTGGAGCCGGAATAGAGCATTTTGAAAGAATAATTCATATAACGTATGTTGATTTCCTTGTTTTATTGCCTGAAAAACGGATCGATGAAAAACAGATCGACGGCATCGATCAAAAAGGTGAAGAGTAGCGGAAAAATGATGGTCAGCATCCATTTGGAGCGCTGCAAGCGGCGCTCGCCGTCCGCAAGAAAGGCGACCTTTTGCTCGGCGCTCCATTCGGTGGGCAGCTGCTCGGGCGTCACACCCTTGCGATAGAGAAAACGATTGTAAATGAGATAAGCCAGCACAAATCCTAGCAGCAGCGCGAGATAGGATACCATCACCACAAATGCAAAAAAGGTCTTGTCGGTCAGCTCCGCGTAGCTGAGCGGTATGCGGTAAATGAGTAAGGCAAGGATCGTATTGACGATCAATAGGATCAGGTATCGCGTGTTTTGGGGAGATCTTTTCTTCATTTGAAAACCTTTCTAAAACAGCGCGGAGCTTTCACGCACCGCGCTGTTTTGATCAAACGGTTAGTCAATTTTTGTCGCGCCCTCGTTGCGGATACGCAATACGATGCACGCACCCTCACCGAACACGCCGTCCATCAAGGTGCGGAAGCCCGCCACGTCCTCGGAGCGAACAAACGCTTGAATGGTGCCCGCAAAGCCACCACCGTGTACGCGGAAGGCGCCCTTCTTGTCTGCAAGATAGCGCTCTGCAAGGCAAAGCGCAAGGGAAAGTCCTTGCTCTGCCACGTTCTTGGTGGTATACACGTTTTGCAGGTAGCAGAAGGAGGAGCGACCCGAGTTGATCACGTTCTCAAAGAACTTGTCAAGGTCGCCTGCCTCAAGCGCCGCCTTTTGTGTTGCCACGCGGCGGTTCTCGGCAAAGAAGTGGAGCGCGCGCAAAATGGCGCGGTCGCCGAGGCTTTCACGCAAAGAGGGGATCGCGGCGATTACAGCATCCTCATCGGTCTCGCGCAGCACGGTCTTGCCCATTGCGGCGGCGATGCCCTTCATCTCGGCGGGAACTGCGGCGTAATCGGGGGTGAGGTCGGCGTGATTTCCGCCGGTATTCACGATGCAAAGGTTGTAGCCCGCGGCGGTGATGTCGAAGTCGATCTTGTTGATCACGGGAGCCTTGGGGGCTTTGAAGTCGATCGAAATGATGCCGCCCACAGCGCAAGCCATCTGGTCCATCAGACCGCAGGGCTTGCCGAAGAACTCGTTCTCGGCATACTGCGCGATCTTGGCGATCTCGACGTTATCGACCCTGCCGCCGTTGTACAAATGATTTTCAATATTTCCGATCATATCCTCGAATGCGGCAGAGGAGGAAAGCCCTGAGCCCTTGAGGACACTTGAGGTGGTGTAGGCATCAAAACCGCCGACCGTATAGCCGCTTTTTTGCATTCCGGCACACATACCCGCGATGATCGAGTCCGAATGTGAGAAGCGCTCGGCACGGGGTGCGGTGTAATCGGCGATGTCCACAACGTCCTCGGGGAAGCCCTCGGACTTGACGCGGATCACGGTACCTTCGGATTTGGCAACGACCGCAATGATGTCAAGGTCGATGGATGCGGCGACCACACAGCCGTAGTTGTGGTCGGTGTGGTTGCCCGACAGCTCGCTGCGTCCCGCGACCGAAAGCAGCAGCACGTCTCTGTCTGCACCATAAAGCTTTTCAAAGGCGCGGATGGCATCGATGTAGCGGTTTTTGACACCCGTCAGGGCCTCTTTTCCGTAAAGGGCAGTAAGGCGCGCATCCAATTCGCCGCGCTCGATCTTGTTGATGGTTTGGTTTGTGTTCATAAGGCGTTTTCTCCTCGTTTATTGTTCGATGCCCATTTGTTCCATGAGCTTTTTGTTGAATTCTTCCGCTGTATTGTAGCCCATCTTCTTTTGACGGTTGTTCATTGCCACGATCTCCAGGATGATGGCAAGGTTTCGTCCGGGCTTGACGGGAATGGTGATGCTGGGGATCTCAATGCCCAGAATGTTCATAGTCTGGCTGTCCAATCCCAGTCGGTCGTACATTTTGCCCTGTACCCACGGCTCCAGATTGATGACCAGATCAATGCCTTCTGAATTTTTGACCGCACCCATACCGAACAGGCGGCGCACGTCAACGATGCCGATGCCGCGCAGCTCCACGTAGTGACGGATGATCTCGGGTGCCTCGCCCACCAGCCTTTTGGCGGAAACGCGCTTGATCTCCACTGCATCGTCCGCGATCAGTCGATGTCCGCGCTTGACAAGCTCGATGGCGGTCTCACTTTTACCGACGCCCGAGTCGCCAAGGATCAGAAGCCCCTCGCCGTAAACCTCGATCAGAACGCCGTGCCGCGTGATGCGGGGGGCGAGCTGAACGTTGAGAAAGGCGATCAAGGCTGCCATAAAGGGGCTGGTCTTTTCGCGCGCGATCAAAAGCGGCACGCCGTTTTCCTTTGCCATTTCCTCCATGCGGGGGAAGGGGGGAAGACTTGTGGTCAAGACCACGGCCACGGGCTTGTGCCGAAAGAAATCGTCTATTTTTGCGTTGCGCCTTGCCTCATCTCGCTCTTCCAGATAGCGGTACTCGGCGATGCCGATCAGCTGCACGCGCGATCGCTCAAATTTTTCAAAAAATCCCGCCAAAGCAAGACCGGGGCGGCTGACCTCTGTATTGGAGATCAAAAGCTTTTCAGCTTCGTCCGGCAGATAAACGGGGGTCAGCCCGAATTCCTCAATGAGAGAGGAGAGGGGAATGGTATAGGTTTCCTTCATACAGATCTCCTTGCTCTTTAATTTTATTTATTATAGCATATTATTTTTGCTTTGGAAAGGGGTTTTCGCTATTTTTCACAAAAAAGCTCCGACTTGTAGTGTGCAATTCACAAAATGTTCACAACTATACTTTATAATAAATAGCGATATACAAATCTCAACATAACGGGAGGCTTTGTGACCGTGAAAACCAAAAAAATCTTGCGCTTTTGCGCGATGCTGCTTGCGCTTGTGATGGCGGTGTCGCTTTGCGGATGCTCCTCGTCGGGTGCAATGCGTCCGACCGCGATCGCGAACAAGGTCGTCGCAAGGGCAGACGATATAGACATTACGTACGACAGCCTTTATTACGTGACGATGACACGCATCAAGGAGCTGAAGATCGTGTATGGCGAGGATGCGCTCGCAGATCCCCAAAGATGTGCCGAGCTTGAGACCTTCGTGAAGGCAAATCTGCTCACACGTGCCGAGGCGCTGATCTCCATCGGTCACGAGTACGGCTTGGACATCGAAAAAGGAGATATTGCGGCTAACGTGCAAGCTGAGATCGATGCTATGCTACAGGGGAGCTTCGAGGGCGATGAGGATGCATATGCCGAGGGGCTGAACGCGATGTTTATGACCGACCGCTATTTGCGCGCTTATCTTGCGACAGAGAACTATTTGAGCAAGGCGATCATTAGCGAGATGCTGATGCGCGACGAGATCGACGACTCCGACGAAACGGCAAGAAATCTGATCAACAGTGACAGCTTTTTGCATACCGTTCACGTATTTATTGACCGCGGCAACGGTAAGACCGATGAGGAAAACCGCGCCAATGCCGCGGCGCTTCAGGCGAGAGTTGCCGCAAAGACGACTAGCGAAGAGCGCTATGAACAAATGCGCAAGGAGCTTGGCGGCGTATATAACAACGACTATTTTGACCTGCTTGGAAACGGCTATTATTTCACACGCGGCGAGACTGAGCGCGTGTACGAGGATGCGGCGTTCGCTTTGAACGATTACGAGGTCAGCCCTGTGATCGAAAGTGTTGAGGGCTATTATATTGTGATGCGGTTGCCCAAGGACGAGAACTATATCGCCGATCATTTCCAGGAGCTGAAGGAAAAGACCTATTACGTGAAGCTCAACGAAATGGTCGATCAGCGCCTTTCGACGATGACCCTGGAAATGACCAATTACGGTGAAAGGCTGGACCTTTTGGAGCTGCCCCCCATCGATGCCGATGGCGGAGAGGGCGCGTTTGTCGCTGCGGTGGTGATCTCCTGCGTGATCTGCTGCAGTGCTCTTTTTGCGGTGGTATACATGATTTCCAAAAAGAAGGGAAAACTGAAGAAAAAGGCGAAAAAGTAATACTGTTATCACATAGGCAAGCGCGAACAAACCGAACCTGCTCTAAAGACTTGCTTTTCGGTGCTTTCGGATGATTCACTCTTGCCTATCTTGAAAGGACAAGCCAATGGATCCTTTGTTTGAATATTTGTTTTTGTTCTGCGTTTGCGCCACGGCAGGGTGGCTGATCGAGGTGGTGTATCGCGGCTTCCGCCATCATAAGGTGGTCAATCCCGGGTTTCTGACGGGATGCTGCCTGCCCATTTACGGCATCGGCGGCACGATCCTATATTTTCTGTCGGGTCTCAAGCTCCGTGCACTCCCGAATGAGTTCGTGCGCGTTGCTGTGATTTTGCTGCTCGCGGTCCTGGTGATGACCTTGATCGAGCTGGTCGGCGGATGGATCGCGGTGCAGTTTTTCCATATACGTCTGTGGGATTATTCGCACGAATGGATGAATTTCAAGGGGCTGATCTGTCCAAAGTTCTCGCTATTTTGGGGACTGATCTGCGCCGCGTTCTATTTTTTGCTGTATCTGCCCTTGCACATCTACGTCGAGGGCGTGATCGAATACCCCTTGTTGATCCTTGCGATCGGTATGTATCTGGGTGTTTTTGTTGTGGATCTGGTCCACTCTCTGCGCCTCTTGCAGCGCGTGAAATCCTACGCGATGCATATGCGAACGCTCATCAACCTCAATCAGCTCAAAAGCAACGCCCGCGAGCATTTTCAAAATGCAGCGGGCGGCAAGCGGCACGCGCCCTTTAACTTTTACCGTATGGTCGGCCGCTATATGACCGATATTCACGGCTACCGTGAGCAGATCCAGCAGAAATGGGGAGAGAAAAAGTGAAAAAGACAGTAGATAATAAGCTGTTTTCTGAGGTGGCGCGCGAGGTCGTCGGCAAGGCGCGCTACGATGAAATGAAGCAGTACGTATCCCATTCCGATATCACGGTCTATCAGCATTGCATCAAGGTGGCGTACAAGGCGTATTGCTTTGCGGTACGCCACGATATCCCTTGCGATATGCGCGCGCTGATCCGCGGAGCGCTGCTGCACGATTACTATCTTTACGATTGGCACGATCCGAACAAGGGCTTTCGCTGGCACGGCTTCAAGCATCATCGCTTTGCACTGCGGAACGCCGAGCGCGATTTCGTCCTTTCCAAAAAAGAGCGCAATATCATCCACTCGCATATGTTTCCTCTGACCTTCTGGTGCCTGCCCCGCTGCCGCGAGGCGTGGCTCGTCACGCTCGCGGACAAGCTCGTCGCCACCGAGGAGACCTTGATCAAATACCGCAAAAAAACATAAATCTCACCCCGTTAGGCGCCTAAATGACGTTTGACGGGGAATTCTTATTACATAAAAAGAGAATTTTTGAAAAAATAATAAAAAAGACTTGACAAGACACGCGCTTTGTGTTATACTCTGTAAAGGATTTTGCTTTACAGGCGGTGAGAGTATGTTTGAAAAGAATCTTTTGCTGTCCTATTTGCTGGATCAGTACGGTGCTGTTCTGGGTGAACGGCATCGCACGTTGCTTGATTACTATTATAATCAAGATCTCTCGCTTGCCGAGATCGCGGCCGAGGTCGGCATTTCGCGCCAAGGCGTGCGAGACAGCATCAAAAAGGCAGAAGAGGAGCTCTTCTTTTTGGAGGAGAACCTGCATTTGCACGAGCGCACGTTGAAGATGGCAAAGGCAAGCGATCGGCTATTGCGGCTGCCGATGTCAAACGAGATGCGTGAGGCGGTTCAGGAGCTGATCGAGGCGGCAGAGCTTGCCACGAACTAATCAAAGAAAGGCGGTATCGTATGTTTGAAAATTTGAGCGAAAAACTGAGTAACGCCTTTAAATTTTTCCGTAACAAGGGCAAGCTGACCGAGGCGGATATCAAAGCAGGTATGCGCGAGATCAAGCTGGCACTGCTGGAAGCGGACGTCAACTTCAAGGTCGTGCGCGACTTTGTCAAGATGGTCTCGGAGCGCGCCGTTGGTGCCGAGGTGCTGGAATCCCTGCTCCCCGCGCAGCAGATCGTCAAGATCGTCAATGAGGAAATGATCCGCTTGATGGGGCAGACGCAGGCGAAGCTCACCATTGCACCCAAGCCCCCGACAGTCGTGATGATGGTCGGCTTGCAGGGCGCGGGTAAGACCACCCACGCGGGTAAGCTCGCGGGGATGTATAAAAAACAAGGAAAGAAGCCGTTGCTTGTGGCGTGTGACGTTTACCGTCCCGCGGCGATCAAGCAGCTGCAGATACTTGGCGAGAAGCTGGACATTCCGGTCTTCACCCTTGGTGAAAAGGAAAAGCCGGTTAAGATCGCCAAGGAGGGCTTGAAGCACGCCGAGAAGATGGGCTATGATATGGTCTTTATCGATACGGCAGGTCGACTTCACATCGACGAGGAGCTGATGGGCGAGCTTCAGGACATCAAAAAGGCGGTCGATCCCACCGAGATCCTGCTCACGGTCGATGCAATGATCGGTCAGGATGCGGTCACGGTCGCCGAGCATTTCAACGGTCAGCTTGACGTCACGGGCGTGATCCTGACCAAGCTTGACGGCGACACCCGTGGCGGTGCGGCGCTTTCGGTCCGTCACGTGACGGGCAAGCCCATCAAATTCGTGGGTGTGGGCGAGAAGATCGACGCGATCGAGCCCTTCTATCCCGACCGTATGGCAAGCCGTATCCTCGGTATGGGCGACGTGCTGTCTCTCATTGAGAAGGCAGAGCAGGCCTACGACGAAAAGCAGGCGGCGGCGCTGGAAAAGAAGATGCGCGAGGCCACCTTCACCCTTGATGACTATCTGGATCAGTTTGCACAGCTGAAAAAGATGGGTAATATTGAATCGTTGCTTGGTATGATGCCCGGCGTGAATGCAAGCGCCCTGAAGGATGCCAAGATCGACGAAAAGCAAATGGCGCGCACCGAGGCGATCATCAAATCGATGACCAAGAAGGAGCGCGAAAAGCCCGACATCATCGGTGCTTCCCGCAAGCAGCGCATCGCGCGCGGCAGCGGCACCACGGTCGAGGATGTCAACAAGCTCTTAAAGCAATTTGAGCAGGTCCGAAAGATGATGAAGCAGTTCGCAAACGGCGGACTGAAACGAGGACTTTTCGGAAAAGGGAAAATGAAATTCCCGATGTAATGTCTTGAAAAAAAGACAACGTAACACAGTTTTAAAAAAAATTATAAAAATAAAGGAGAATTTTAACCATGGTTAAGATCAGACTCACCCGTACGGGCAAGACCCATTCCGCATGCTACCGCATCGTTGTTGCTGACCAGCGCTCTCCCCGCGACGGCCGCTTTATCGAGGAGATCGGCTTCTACAACCCCAACTCCAAGGAGCTGAAGGTGAACGAAGAGGCTGCTAAGAAGTGGCTTGCAAACGGCGCTCAGCCCAGCGACACCACCAAGGCTCTGCTCAAGAAGGCCGGCGTTATCGCCTAATTTTTGGGGGACGATATGGTCGATCTGAAAGAGATCCTCACAGATATCGCCCGCGCCATCGTGGACCATCCCGATGATGTGATGGTAACTGAAGAGGAAAACAATGGGGATGTCACCCTGACCCTCGGCGTACATGCAGACGACATGGGTATGGTCATCGGCCGTCACGGCAGGATCGCAAAGGCGATCCGCTCGGTGATGAAGGCTGCGGCAGGCACCTGTGGCAAAAAGGTCAACGTTGAGATCACGGACTGACACAAAAAACGAAGGCGCACCGCATCGCGGTGCGCCTTCGTTTTTAAAAAATGTTTTTGTCGCTTTTTGCTTGACTTTCCCATCTTGCGATGCTATAATACTAGGGTATGTTTTATATGCTTGAAAGGAGAAGCTATGACTTTGTCCATATCAAAGCGTGTTAAGGGCTTTACCTACCTTTTGACACTGGTCTATTTTGGCAGCTACGTGATGCGGATCAACTTTGCCGCGATGCTAGCGACCATTTATCCCGATATCGGTGTGACGAAAAGCGCGATTTCCGTGGTCATCACGGGTCTTACGATCTTTTACGGCAGCGGTCAGATCATCAATGGCATTTTGGGAGACAAGATCAAGCCGAAATATATGCTCACCGTGGGGCTTTCGCTGGCGGCGGCGTGTAACATTGGTATGTTCTTTTGCCAAACCGTTCCGTGGATGACGGCGGTCTGGTGCATCAACGGCTTCGCGCACTCGATGCTCTGGCCCCCCATCGTCCGTCTGATGTCTACGTATTTGAACGATGCCGAGTATAACTATGCCACGGTGCGACTCTATTGGGGCTCGTCGTGCGGTACGATCCTGATCTACACACTTTGCCCGTTGCTCTTGAAGATCATCACCTGGCGTTGGATCATTCTTTGCTATGCCTTTGTGGGACTTGCTATCGTTGCGGCTTGGGTGCTTCTCTCGCCCCGTGTGCTCAAAAAAGAGCCTTCCGTACAGGAGGAGTCGGACGATCCGCAGCAGAGTATCAATATTCCCGAAAGAAAGGAGGTTCCGCTGCCTTCCCGTATCTGGATCTCTGTCGCGATGATCTTCTTTGCTATCATTTTGATGGGAATGCTCCGCGACGGCGTGACCAACTGGATGCCCTCGTATTTGCTGGAAAGCTTCGGTATGCCTGCCGAAAACGCCATTTTCGCGACGGTCATCCTGGCGGTGTTCAGTATGATCAGCTACTCCTTGTATGATGCGCTGTATCGCAAGGTCTTTCCCAATGAGGTCGTTTGTGCGGCGGTGATCTTTGGCGGCTCTGCTGTTTGCGGCGTGGCGCTTTACCTGATCAATTTGTTTGCATCCTCGGCGATCGTTTCGATGCTCTTTATGGCATTGATCGTTTCGGGAATGCACGGTGTGAATATGATGCTGATCTCGATCGTGCCCAAGCGCTTTGCGAAAAGCGGAAAGGTCTCGACCTTCTCGGGTCTGCTCAATGCGGGCACCTACGTGGGTGCGGCGATCGCCACCCCTGCGTTTGCCTTGATCGCTGAAAATTACAGCTGGAACATCAATGTTCTGGTTTGGGGCATTCTTGCAGCAGCAGGTACCGCTGTCTGCCTTGCAGTCGTGCCGCTTTGGAAGAAATTCCGCAGGGAATACTCCGACAATCCCGAAATCTAAAAAAAGAGAGTCTGCGCCGCGGCGCGGACTCTCTTTTTTTTGCTTGTAAAACCACAAAAACCTTGCTTTGACATTGACACGGCGGATAAAATGCGGTACAATAATAAGGTAGATCAAAAAAAGAGGAGGGGATGCGCGTGACACCGATCGAAGCAAAATACCGTGACACCGTCAATCGGCTGGCGTTTGCGCTGCTGATCTTTGAGGGGCTGTTTCTGCTGTTCGGCGTGGTGATCGGCATCGTGCCGTTTTTCACCGAGTCGCTTGCCGAGCGGACGGCGAATATCATTTTCGAGATCGTTTACGGCTTGATCTATGCCTCGGTTTTTGTGGCGCCCGTCTTCTTTTTCCGTTTGTTCTCGCGCGGCAAGTCCGTCGAGCCGATGTTCTTGGAGCGCAAGCTCCCGCGTGAAACCTTGCCCTATATTTTTATGGGCATTGCGATCATCACCGCGGCGGCGTACGTGAATTCCTTCATCGTGAGCGCGTTCGATTACAGCGCCTTTTCTGAGGAGATGCTGTGGGGGCAGGATGTCAGCGCCAATTATCAAGTCGTGCTGATGCTCTTTACCACCGCGGTGGTTCCCGCCTTTGTGGAGGAGTTTTTGTTCCGCGGACTGATCCTTTCCAATCTCTTGCCCTATGGGCGCACGACCGCGATCTTTGCAAGCGCGCTGCTCTTCGGTGTGATGCACCAGAACGTCGAGCAGCTCTTCTACGCCACCGTGGCGGGGCTTGTGCTTGGATATCTGTACGTAAAAACCAGATCGATCTGGGTCTGCGTGCTGCTTCATTTTGTGAACAATTTCACCTCGGTGCTGCAGACCGTTCTTGCCGAGCGCCTGGGCGAAATGACCGCAAACACCGTGATCGGCGTGATGCAGGGCGTGATCTTTGCCATTGGTCTTTGTTCTGCAATTTACTTGCTGCTGCGTGAGCCGGATCGGCGCAAGGAGATCTTGAAAACAGGTGTCTTTGAGCTTGATCTGCCTGCCGATCCCGAATACGTTGCAAATGAGATCCCCTTAAAGCGCCGCGTGCGCCTCTTTTTCTCGATCCCTATGATCGCATTTTTGACCGCGTGTGCCATTCAGATGGGCGCATTGATTCTGGCAGCGCTCTTTCTGTTTTGAGGTGATGTGATGATGCAAAACAAGGAAAAGTGCCAAGACGGTATGAAAAATCAGCAAGAATTCGATCTTGCCGCTATGCAGATGGCGCTTGTTGAAGCGCGTGCGGCGGCAAACGAGGGTGAAACGCCGATCGGCGCGGTGCTCGCTTGCGGCGAGCAGGTGATCGCCACCGCTCATAATCAAAAAGAGCTGCTCAACGACGTCAGCGCTCATGCCGAGATCAAGGTGCTGCGCGACGCGGGAAAGCAGCGGGGCGATTGGCGGCTGTCCGACTGTACGCTTTATGTGACGCTTGAGCCGTGCCCGATGTGCACAGGGGCTATTCTGGCGGCAAGAGTGGGACGCGTGGTCTACGGTGCGAAGAACCCCGTTGCGGGCGCTATGGGCAGTGTGATCGATCTGCCGCGCTATCCGCTTGGATCAAAGCCCGTTGTGATCAGCGGCGTGATGGAGGATGCCTGCAGGGAGCTGCTGCAGGACTTTTTCCGCAACTGTCGATAAGAAAAATACAGGCTTGCCTCTCTAAAAAGCGCGAAAGCACTTGAAGTTTGTTGAAAAATGTGGTATACTATAACAAACTTTCAAAAAAGAGGTAACAAGAATGAAAGCGATCGGTTCTGTTGAAGATTTTAACAGCTGCATTAAAAGAGTGATCATCACAAAGGAAGAGATCGATGCCGCCATCAAAAAGGCGGGCAAGGAGATCGATCGGATCTATGACGGACGTCCGATCCTGCTGGTCAGTGTTCTCAAGGGCGCGTTTGTCTTTATGGCTGACCTTTGCCGTGCCGTATCGGTTCCGTGCCATATCGGCTTTATGTGCGCGAAAAGCTACTATGAGGGCACGACCTCCTCGGGTGTTGTCAAGATCACGATGGACTTGGACCAGGACGTCAGCAAGTATCACGTCGTCGTGGTAGAGGATATCATCGACACGGGCAGAACGCTGAACGATATCGTAAAGCTTTTGAAGTCTCGCAATCCGCTTTCTCTGCACGTTGTGGCACTTTTGGACAAGCCCTCCAGACGTCTGGTGGAGTTTGAAGCAGATCTCGCGCTGTTTACCATTCCCGATCATTTTGTGATCGGCTACGGCCTTGACTGCGCGGAATACTTCAGAAACCTTCCTTACATCGCAGAATATAACCAAGAATAAAACAAAGGGCGCCAACCGCGGTTGGCGCCCTTTGTTTTATTTATCAATATTTTCTTCAACGTTGAGAGCAGACTCTGTCGCATCGTTCGCGGTCGGTGCAGTATCCTCGCGATTTGTTTTATCAGGCATAGGATCGGCGGATTTTGCCGCCTGCTCGATCTCGGCGGCGACTGCCTCGGTATTCTTGGGGAGCAAGCCGATATAGCGCAGCACGAAGGGGATCCAGGTGTAGGCAAAGAAGCCTGCGGCGAACAGTACGATCGCCCAAACCATCTGCGGTCCTGTAAAGTGGACCCAGAAATTGTCGTTGTCGACCACACATTTTTTGAGAACGATCAGCGGTGCCACACAAACCAGCGCGTAGTTGACACAGTGCACCTGACGGGGGTAGCGTTTGGTGAGATAGCGCAGACCCTTCGAGAGGAAGAAGGAGCCGACACCGTAACCGATCACGTAAGAAAGGAACAGGAAGAGACGGGCGGGATTGGTGATCAACGTCACGAAATTGCCCATCAGATTGATCAGGGCGTAATAGTAGCCGAGCGCCATCAACGTAACGGCGAAGTCGACACCGGGGATGACAAGCGTTGTCGAGGTGACAACACCCACAAAGAAAAGGATGAAGTAATCGATAAGACGAATCTCTTCAAAGATCAGATCCTGCTTGCTGGAAACAAGGAAGGTGTACAGCAGGAACAGGATGGCAACGACCACCATGATCAAAATGTTGATCGGCTTTTTAAAGTCCTTGCGCGTTTCCACCGTCATACGCGGAATGGTGCCAATCAAGAAGCCAAGCACGGCGCCGACCATGGGAACGGGGAAGGCGATATAAACGGTATTGACCGCTACCGCGCCGACGAGTGAGCCTGCCGCGTAGCCCGACACCAGAATCGCAAGAAAAGTTAAGCTCTTCTTTGGCTTGCTGAATACATGACTGATGGCGTAGATCATGTCATAATATACCAAGAAGATGATCGCAATGGTGCTGGAGCTGAGCCCGGGGATCGCAAGTCCGCAAAATCCCATCAGCATGGCTATGAAAAACAGAGCCAATTTGTTTCTAGAGTGATTCATGACACCTTTCCAACGCCATATATTGGCGTAAAATAAAATAATTATAACAATATGTAGTAGAATATCATACAATTGTGAACATCATATGAATTTTTGAAGGGAGCGCAAAAAATATTTTAGATCTTTAACTATTTTTTGGAATCGCCACAAGATCGATGTCCCACGCGGGCACACTGCGCTCTCTGGTCAGATAAAAATCATAGCGGTCCGCATATGCCTTCAGCTGCAGGGGAATTGAGAACAGATCGGCGCTGCGATGGTAAAGCGCCACGCGCAGGGCAGGGGTATGGGCACGAATGGTCTCGGCAGAGCCGACAAGCGCCTCAGCCTCGGCACCTTCGATGTCGTATTTCACGTAATCGACCGCCCTGCCGCAAAGCAGACGATCAAGTGTGGCGGTGTTCACCGTGATACGGGATCTTCCCGTGCAAAGCCCCGCGTTTCGATTGCCCGAATCGTCAAATTCCGCTGTTCCCACACGGTCGCAGACAGCAACCTGATGGCATTCCACCTCAAGCTCTGTCAAGGTGTCGCGCCACGCCGAGAGCTTGCGGAAGTTGCGTCGGTCTGGCTCGGCGGCAAGGATAAAGGAAAGGGGAAAGCGCGCAAGCGCATCTCGTGCGCTGTCGCCCGTATATGCGCCAAGATCGGCGATGCGCCGAATCTGACGCGGAGAGGCTTTGAGATAGTCCCACGCGCTTTTTTCGCTGATTGCGTGAAGCAAGGTGTCAAGCGAGCCGTTGAGGCGAAAATCGATGATGCTGTCAAACAGCTTTTTCGACTCCTCATCGGAAAACAGCGCGCGCGCCGCCGCGATCTCGTCCTTGTGCGCGGTATAAAATTCCGCATCAAAAACAGGACCGCCGCACACGGGCATATCGGGTACAAGCAGCTCGTAAGTGTCGGCGACCCTTTGAATGGCCTCCAACACATCGGGGCGCGCCGAGCCGAAGGCAAGCAGAATGACACATTCGTTTTGCGCGTAGCGCTCCCTCACCTCAGAGAAGGAAAGAACGGTCTTATCATGGAAAACTTGTCCGCGCACAAAGCCGTCACTTGCGAAAAATTCCGTAACGGGTATGTTTTTTGACGACAAATGGGCAATGATCTTGTCCGCACCGTTGCCCATACCGTAAAGCAGGACCGCGCGCTTTTCCTGTGCTAGCCTTGAAAAAAGATCGGGATGATATTCTGACATAACAACCTCTTTTTAAAATAACGAATGCAAAAAAGCCTCCCTTGTGTAAAGGGAGGTGGCGTGCGGGGCACGACGGAGGGATTGATCAAAAAATGCTCTGAAAACAATCCCCCACCCTCGCACAAGCTCGGGAGCTCCCTTTGCACAAGGGAGCCTTTACAAGCCATATCACTTAAGCCATATTTTCCGAGAGCTTTTTGCCGCCCAGCACGTGGAAGTGCAGATGCTTTACCGATTGGCATCCGTCCTCGCCACAATTCGTGATGACGCGGTAGCCGTTCGTCAGCCCTTCTGCCTTTACGATCGCGGGGATCGCCTCAAAGATCTTCGCGACGAGCGCGCTGTTCTCGGGGTTGATGCCGTCGGCAGAGGCAATGTGGTTTTTCGGGATCACCAAAACGTGTACGGGGGCTTGGGGCGCAATGTCGCGAAAGGCGTAGACCCACTCGTTTTCAAACACCTTAGCGGAGGGGATCTCGCCCGCTATGATCTTACAAAAAAGGCAATCCATTTTTATTCTCCTTATTTGACGAATTCCTTGAAAATGGCGGATAGAGCAGTCTCGTAAGCATCCTCGTCCACACCAAGAATGATGTTGAGCTCGCTGGAGCCCTGGTCGATCATACGGATGTTGACACCTGCATTGGAAACGGCGTTGAACACGCGCGCGGCGGTGCCCTTCGCTTTGACCATGCCGCGACCCACCACGGCGATCAGGCAAAGACCGTCCAGGATCTCGACGTGATCGGCGCGCACCAGGCGGCTGATCGAGTTCATAATGCGCTCTCTCTTGCCTTCAAGGCAGGGGGTCGCGACCACGATGCTCATAGTATCGATGCCAGAGGGCAGATGCTCAAAGGAAATATCGTGATCCTCAAGGATCTCCAGCACGCGGCGGCCAAAGCCGACCTCGGCGTTCATCATATCCTTTTCGATATGGATGACCGAGAAGCCCTTCTTGCCCGCAACGCCCGTGATGATGCGCTTGGCGTCATAGCCGGTCGCGCTGGAAACGATCATTGTGCCTGCATCCTCGGGGGCATTGGTGTTACGGATATTGATCGGAATATCGGCATAGCGCACGGGGAAGATCGCCTCGTCGTGCAGGACTGTCGCACCCATATACGAGAGCTCGCGCAGCTCGCGGTAGGTGATGGTCTCGATGGGGGGCGGATTGTCCACGACACGGGGGTCGGCCATCAAAAAGCCCGATACGTCGGTCCAGTTTTCGTACAGATCGGCATTGACGGCGCGCGCAACGATCGAGCCCGTGATGTCCGAGCCGCCGCGCGAGAAGGTCTTGACGGTGCCGTTGGGCATCGAGCCGTAGAAGCCGGGGATGACGGCATACTCGTGCTTTTTCAGCTCCTCGGAAAGGATGGCGTTGGTGCGCTCCTCGTCAAAGGTGCCGTTCTCACGGAAGAAGATGACACTCTCGGCATCGACGAAGGCAAAGCCGAGGTACTTGGCAAGGATCAGACCGTTGAGGTACTCACCGCGGGATGCGGCATAGTCACGGCCCGAGGCGTGCATCATCGCGTTCTTGACGTAATTGAGCTCGCCCGAAATATCGAAGTCAAGCCCAAGGTCGCTGATGATATCGTTATAGCGACGGCGGATGTTTTCGTAATAGGTGTCGATCGCCTCAGCGCTTTCGTGCGCGCGGATCATCTCGTAGCAGTGGTACAGCATATCGGTGACCTTCACGTCATCCTTGCTACGCTTGCCGGGAGCGGAGGGAACCACGTAACGGCGTGCGGGGTCTGTGCGGATGATATCCGCAACTCTTTTGAAGTGCTCTGCATCGGCAAGCGAGCTGCCGCCGAATTTTACAACTTTAGTCAGCATAATGAACTCCTCGTGGGATTATTGATTCAGTAAAAACTACTGTTTATTATTATATGAATATTCATATTATCTGTCAAGAGGTTGACGGGGGTTTTCCAAAAAAATGGCACAAAAAAGCGAATTTTGGTACACGCGATCACTTTTCCAGGTAGCGCTCTGCCTGCGTGTTGAAGAGCAGGGCATATTTGCCGTTTTGCTCCATCAGCTCGCGGTGCGTGCCTTCCTCAATGAGCCGTCCGTGCTCCAATACCAAAATTTTGCTTGCAATGGTCGCGGAGGAAAGGCGATGCGATACGAAAATGGTGGTCTTGTCGCCGCGCAGCTCGTCGAAGCGGCGGAAGATATCCTGCTCGGCAATGGCGTCAAGTGCCGCTGTGGGCTCATCCAGGATCAGAATGTCGGCGTCGCTGTAAAAGGCACGCGCGATCGACAGCTTTTGCCACTGACCGCCCGATAATTCGATACCGTTGCGGTCAAAATAGCGCATCAGCTGCGTGTCATAGCCGTTCGGCAAGCCGTTAGCGACGCTATCAGCGCCCGCCTGCTTTGCCGCGTGGACTACATCGTCGTCACTGCCCCCGCGCTTCAGATCGCCAAAGCGGATGTTGTCCGCAAAGCTGACGGCGTATTTTCCGAAGTCCTGAAAGATCAGACCGTAAATGTGATAGAGCTCGTTGACATCATAATCGCGCAGGTCCTTGCCGTCCAGCAGGATCTCACCCTCGGTGGGGTCGTACAGACGTGTGAGCAGCTTGATCAGCGTGGTCTTACCCGCGCCGTTGAGACCCACCAGCGCCACCGTCTCGCCGGGGCGCAGGAAGAAGCTGACGTCAGACAGCACAGGACGGTCGGTGCCGGGGTAAGAGAAGGAAACGTGGCGCAGCTCCAAGGTGTGCGCGCATCCGCGGCGAGGAAGCGCGGGCGTTTCGGTACGCGGCACGATGGAGGGCTTTTCCTTCAGGAAGGAGAGCAGATTGTCGATAAACAGCGTGCCCTCATAGATGGTTGCGGAGGTGGTGATCAGCGTGGTCACGCCCGCCGCGATCGAGGTCAGCGCTCCTGTGTAGAGCGAGTAATCACCGATGCGGTATTCTCCCCGGAACACGCCATAGGCGATGTAAGCAAAGCACAGGCAGTTCACGACCGCGGAAATAACAGCGAAGATGACCTGCCATACGTTTTCCTTGATGATCAGCTTTTTCAGTCCGCTGTAATAGCGGTCAAATACGGTCTCATAGCGGTTGATGAACTCGTCGCCGAGGTCATAAATACGAACCTCTTTTGCAAGATCCTTGTTGACCGCAAGCTCCGAGAAATAATTCATCTGTCTGCGGTCGGAGGAGCGCCGACGCATATAGGAAAAGGTCTTGCGGCGATAAATGAAGTTGACGATGGTAGAGGGGATCGCGGTGAGAACGATGATGACGGTGGCAAGGGGCATATCACTTGCCAGAATGATGATATAGCCCACCAGCGAGATCAACGCACTGATCACGCTGAAGGTGGAATTCAGAATGGTCAGGGGGCGATTACCTGCCTCACGGTTCGCGTTTTCCAGCTTTTCATAGAAGGCGGGAAGATCGAAGGAGGCAAGGTCAAGGGTCTGTGCCTTCTTCATAATGCGGATACGTACGTGGCGCACCATACGCTCGCCCGCGATGCGGTTGACCGCGTGCGACAGACGCGTAACGACCTTGTTCAGGATCTTGTACGTAAAGAACGTGATCAGCAGAGAAAGCACGATCGAGCCAAGGAACATCGCAAGATCAAAGACCTTGCCGTTCGACTGCTCGGTGATGACGTTTTGCAGCTCATTGAGGATGCGCTGCGAAATGAGTGACCCCACAATGGGCATCACGCCCTCGAAGAGCGCGATAAAGGACATCAGGAAAAGGAACAGCGGTCCGCTTTCCCAAACGAGCTGAAAGACGTAAAGCAAGCGCCCGAAAAAGCCGCCCAGAAGCTCGTGCATAAAGCGGAGCAGATCCTTGGGGGATTTCGGTGGCTTGATCTTATCGTATTGGTACTGAGAGGGGGGACCCATCATAAAATCACTTCCTTTTCCGTTTCTGTGACAGTTATGATAATAATATATTTACATTATATCATAGCGAAAAAATACTGTCAATAAAACCTGCGAAATTTGATCAAAAAATTGAGGAGCTCACCTTGCATTATAGGCATCTTTGTGCTATAATGGATGCAACGCGAAAAAAACCGAAAGTGAGGTCAAATGATGTCCGCATATCTTTTGCCGGCAGATATTTTGCTGCCCGATTTTGAAAAAACAGATGCGAGCGCGTGGTCGGTGGTGGCGTGCGATCAATACACCAGCGAGCCCGAATATTGGAAAAGCGTGGAAGAGCAGGTGGGGGAAAAGCCCTCGACCTTGAAGCTCATCTTACCCGAGGTCTATCTGGAAGAAAGTAAGGACCGTATTGCCGAAATTCACGACAATATGAATACATATTTAAAGGACGTTTTGGTGCGCCACCCGAACAAAATGATCTATCTGGAGCGCACATAGTCAAACGGACGCGTGCGCCGCGGCTTGATCGGCCTTGTGGATCTGGAACAATACGACTACAATAAGGGCTCGCGCTCGCTGATCCGCGCTACCGAGGGCACCGTGATGGAGCGCATTCCGCCCCGTCTTGAGGTGCGCCGCGATGCCTCAATCGAGCTGCCCCATGTGATGCTGTTGATCGACGATCCGCAAAAGACCGTGATCGAACCCCTTGCCGCAAGAGCCGAAACGCTGCCCCTTGCCTATTCCTTTTCGCTGATGCAAAAGGGCGGAAAGGTCGTCGGTCGCTTTGTGGACAGTGTGGGCATCGGCCGTGTTGAGGCGGCGCTGGAGCGCTTGATCTCGCCCGATCAGGTGCGTACCCGCTACGGCGAGGGCGTTTCACCCCTCTTGTTTGCCGTTGGCGACGGCAACCACTCGCTTGCCACCGCCAAGGCGGCATATGAGGAGATCAAGGCAAAGCACGGAAACGCCGCACTTTATCACCCCGCGCGCTACGCGCTTGCCGAGGTCGTTAATCTGCACGATCCCGCTCTTGAGTTTGAGCCGATCTATCGCGTGCTGTTTAACGTTGACCCCAACGAGGTCCTTTCTAAATTGCAGGAGTATTCCTTCGGCTTGCAGGGCAATGCCGCGCCTCAGCAGGCGCGCTTCCTGTCGGCCTCGCGGAGAGGTACCATCCACTTCGGCAGCCCCACCGAGCAGCTGGTGGTCGGCACACTGCAGACCTTTATCGACGGCTTCCTTGCGACCCACCCCGAAGCGCACGTGGATTATATTCACGGTACAAAGACGGTGGAATCGCTTGCCGTTAAGGAAAATACGGTCGGATTTTTGTTCTCCGGAATGGAAAAGAACCAACTCTTTGGCGCTGTGATGCACGACGGCGCTCTGCCGCGCAAGACCTTCTCTATGGGTGCCGCCGCAGATAAGCGATACTACATCGAATGCAGAAGAATTAAGTAACGTATACCGTTTTTTTAAAACAAAAAAATCCGACGTTGCATTTGTGCAACGTCGGATTTTTTGTTATTTAATTGTAATTTCGACCGTGGCGATACGTGAAAATTCGTTGTTGTAAGCTGAGCCGTTTGAGCCGAGCACGATCAGATATGTTCCGGCTTCCAGCGTTTCCGTGTCCGTTTCGTTACAGTATGCGCGAGTCGTGTCCAGCATATTGAAGGGAACACCCGCATCGACGTAATGCTCTCCGTCCTTCGGGCGCAGATACCACCAACGTCTGCTGCAGGTCTCACCAAGCTTTGCAATGCCGACCCAGTCTTTATTGCCTGTTCTTTTTGCGGTGCACAGGATCGGTTCGCCAACGGTATAGGTGGTCTTGTCGGTGACGAGCAGATCATCGGGCATCGGTATGAAAAGGGGCGCGTTTTCGTCAAAGGCCGTGCCAAAGGCGCGGACGAATTGCCCGTTTGTGCCAAGCAGGATCTCTTTGGTGTAGGCGGTCTTTTCCAAGGCGGCACGCACGTCGTTATTTCGTCTTGGCAAGCGATAGAGCCAGATGTTGCAGGGGTAATACAGAATAGGGGCTTTGACGATATCATAGAAGGAGAAGGGAACGGTCTCCACGCCGTGGTGCGCGACCTGGCAAATATCGCTCTTCAGATAATCACCGTAAAGCTCTGCCATCAATGTTGCACCTTCTATGCCAATGTCCCCCAAAAACAAAGCCGAATAGCCCGTGTCATACACACGGGAAACGATGCTGGAATTATTGAAGTTACCCGTCTCGGTCGTGCTTTTGTAAATATTTTCGGGTGTCATCAGGATCTCCATTTTGACGTTGCAGAACGAAAATTCCATACCCGTATGCGCGAAAACGATCTTTGCGCCCGTGAGCTTTGCGGCATCACCGTAAAAAGCGGTGCCGAGATACGGGTCTTTATCGTTGGGGGCATCCAAACCGAATTTGATCTCGTCCAAGGGGGAAACGATGATATGCTCGACGATGAAATCGTTTGCGTAGGTGTCAGAGAACGTGATGAAGGCGGGGTAGTGGTCGTTGTGCGAATGTGTCAGCAACCAAGCGCGGATCACGGGCTTGCCCTCGCCCTTATAGTTTTCCTTCAAGTACGCCGCGATCCTGTCCGCTTGCTCGGTGTAACCGCCGTCATATAAAATATACGAGCCGTCCTTTAGCTGAACGACGTAGGACATCCCGTTCAGCCTTGTTTGCTCGATCTGCGCCACCGTGCAGGTGTATGCGCCGTCGGTCACATCGGGCGCTTTTGGGGGAAGGGTGTCAGCCGCAGTATCGGATGCGGCAACGGTCAGCTCATTCTTGGGCGAATAAAAGGAAAGATGCGCCATCGCAGGGCCCTTGGTAAGAGTGGTAAAATGGTTGCCGTTTTTGTTCGTTTGGGCGTAAATTTCATAACCGTTATCAAAAAAACGGTTACAAAGGGAGGTATAAGCATCAATGGCAACGCCCGTGTATGTATACAGAACAGAGCCGTCCTTGCAGGGGTAGATGCTGTCAGCTCCGTCTTTATTCAAAATGCGACTCGTAGTTTCCATAGGTTTGCTCCTTTGCTTTGGTTGCTTTGATTATATCATAAAACAAGTAAAAAAACAAGATAAAAACGCAGATAAAGCGCCTTCAATTACGCGCCGCAGCGCCCTTGCATTTCATTCTGTATTCCTTCGGTCGCATACCGACACGTGAAAGGAAAAGAGAGGAAAAATAGTGCGCATCTGTGAAGCACAGTCGGTCGGAAATCTCTCTCACCGTCATTTTCGTGTCCTTGAGCAAGAGCTTTGCCGCCGATATTTTTTGAGACAGCAAATATTCGTAAGGAGTCACGCCGCAATGCTTTTTGAAGGTGCGGATCAGACTTGACTTGGAGATGTGCAGCCGTTCGGAAAGGGTGTCCAGATTTAATTTGTCATAAACCGAGGCATTCAGCGCCTCGCGTATGCGGTAGGCGTCGGCTTGCCTTGGCGCTTGCTCCGCGGCGATGGTGTGAATGATGCGATGCAGGCAGTCCGCGATCACGTAGCAGGCGCTTTGATCGGGGGTGTCGCTTTGCGAGATCTGTAGCAGCTGCTCAAAATACTCTTTCGCGTTTTCCGAGCGGTAAACACCGCTTTTCAGGTGATAAGCATCCAGCATCGGGGACAGATAATCGGCGATGTAATTGATCCAGATCTTTTTCCAAGGGGCACTTGGATTTGCACGGTAGTGATGCTCCTCACCCGAGCGAAGGATGTAAATATCCCCCGCCTTGGCGGATTGCCATTTGCCGTCCAGCCACAGCTTGCCCTCACCCTCAAGCACGTATTCAAAGACCGTCACGGGGGAGCTGCTGCCTCTGGTGATGGTGTAATCGGGGGTGGGGTAGGTGATGCCGATCACCGCGTTGTGAAAGGGGATCGCGTGCTCGGGCAAAAAGACCGTGGCAAATTCCTTGTTCGGATACTTGACCGCATAAGCGGAATTTGAAATGTTGCTCATATAATACACCTTTTTGCTGATATTTTTGCTTGAAATTGTATATATTCTATATTATAATGATATCAACAATAAAAATCAAGGCGTTTGCCGAAAATCAAGGAGGATTTTTATGAATATGTTGATCCCTCGTCCCGAGCATCCCAATCCCCAATGGGAGCGCAAGAATTGGAAGTGCCTGAACGGCACGTGGCAGTTTGAGATCGACCACGGTGCAAGCGGTCAGGATCGCAAGCTTCATCACGCAGAAAGCCTTTCTTCCGAGATCCTTGTACCTTTCTGCCCCGAATCTTCGCTTTCGGGCGTGAATAACAAGGACTTTATGCTTTGCGTATGGTATAAAAAAGCTGTTAGCTTTACCGAGGAGGAGCTTGCGGGCAACCGCGTGATCCTGCACTTCGGTGCGGCGGATTTTGAGACCGTTGTGTGGGTAAACGGACACTCTGCAGGTCTTGCACACATTGGCGGCTATACCTCATTTGAATACGATATCACAAGACATCTGGTCGCAGGTGACAATATCATCACAGTCTGCTGCCGTGACGATCTGCGCTCGCCCCGTCAGGCGTGCGGCAAGCAGAGCGGCGGGTATTATTCGCGCGGCTGCCATTACACGAGAACAACGGGTATCTGGCAGAGTGTATGGTACGAGATCGTGCCCGAAAATTATGTCAAATACGCCCGTATCATTCCCGATCTTGAAAATGTGTCGGTGATGATCGATGCTGAGCTTTGCGGCAAGGGCGACTTCTCGGCAGAGGTGTTTTACGAGGGCAAAAAGGTCGGTGAGGCGGCAAAGGTGAATTGCGGCGTGACCGCGCAGCTTGAGGTAAAGCTTTCCGAAAAGCACGTGTGGGAGCTTGGACACGGCAGACTTTACGACCTTGTGCTTCACTTTGGCAAGGATGAGGTCAAGAGCTACTTTGGCCTTCGCTCCATCGCGATGGAAGGACCGAAGTTTATGCTCAACGGCAAGAGTGTGTTCCAGCGCCTTGTGCTGGATCAGGGCTTCTATCACGACGGCATCTGCACCGCACCCAGCGACGAGATGCTGATCAAGGATATCCAATGCGGACTTGACGCGGGCTTCAACGGCGCGCGTCTGCACCAGAAGGTGTTCGAGCCTCGCTACCTCTATCATGCCGACAGAATGGGCTATATGGTCTGGGGAGAGTACGGCAACTGGGGGCTTGACCATTCCGATATCGCAAACCTTTCCACCTTCCTTCCCGATTGGCTTGACTCCGTGAAGCGCGATTTCAACCATCCGTCCCTTGTCGGTTGGTGCCCCTTCAATGAAACCTGGGATTACGGTGCACAGAAAAAGCGTCAGGACGATCGTTTCCTTCGCATCGTTTACGAGGAGACCAAGCGCTACGATCCCACCCGTCCTTGCATCGATACCAGCGGAAACTACCACGTGGTGACCGATATTTTTGACGTCCACGATTATGATCAGAACCCCGAGACCTTCCGCGCGCGCTACAATGAAGCGGTGGAAAACGGTACGTTTACCGAATTTAACGGTAATTGCCGCAAACGTCAGAAATGGGACGGCAAGCAGCCGTTGTTCCTGTCCGAGTACGGCGGCATCGGATGCAAGCTGCCGAGTGAGGATCGCAGTGTTTCTTGGAGCTATGGCAACGCGACCACAAGCCTTGAGGAGTTTTACAAGCGTTACGAGGGGTTGACCCACGCGCTGCTCGACAACCCCTTGATGATGGGCTTTTGCTATACACAGCTCACCGACGTCGAGCAGGAGCAAAACGGACTGTTCCTGTACGAAACCCGCGAGCCCAAGTTCGATATGGCGATCATCTCCCGCATCAACAAGAAAAAAGCCGCGATCGAGGATTGACGGCAATATAAGTTCAGGAGGGGCGCCTTATTTGGCGCCCCTATGTCAAAAAGGAGAACATAATGAAGCAGAACATACCTCGCGCGGAATATCCGCGTCCACAATTTGTGAGAGACCGGTGGATGAACTTAAACGGCCCGTGGCAGTTTTATATGGATTTTGATCAATGCGGCATCGAGCATGAATATTTTCGCACAGCCAATTTCCCAAACGAGCAATCAACAAGTATCTTGGTTCCTTTTTGCCCCGAAAGCACCCTGTCCGGGATCGGCTATAAGGATTTTATACCGGCCGTGTGGTACCGTCGCACCGTCACGCTGACCGAGGAGCAGCTGACGGGGCGTACGCTTCTTCATTTCGGCGCTGTTGATTTTCACACGACCGTGTGGGTGAACGGGCAAAAGGTGGGAGAGCATTTTGGCGGATATGCCTCGTTTACCTTTGACGTGACGGCATATTTGAAGCCGTGCGAGAACGAGATCGTTGTCTATGCCGAGGATGATGTGCGTTCCGCTTTGCAGCCAAGCGGAAAGCAATCCGTAACCTTGCAATCAAAGGGGTGCGCGTATTCCCGCACTACGGGGATCTGGCAAACGGTATGGCTTGAATTTGTACCGATCGAGTACATTTCTAACGTTAAGATCACGCCGTTCGTTTGCGAAAAGCGCGTTTTGATAGAGGTGGAGAGCTGTGGTGGAAAAGAAATTGCGGCGCAGGTGCTTTTTGCCGATCAAAAAATAGCCGAAGCGACCGCCAAGCTTTTCGGCAACCGTGCCGTTTTGGATCTGGTGATCCCCGCCCCGATCCTTTGGGACGTGGGCACGCCGAATTTATATGATGTCATTTTGACGTTGGACGGCGGCGACTGTGTGCGCTCTTATTTCGGAATGCGATCGGTCGAGCTGAAAAAGGATGGACTGTATCTCAACGGCAGACCGCTCTATATGCGAACGATCCTTGATCAGGGCTTCTACCCGGAGGGGATCTGCACGGCTCCAAGCGACGAAGCTTTAAAGAAAGATATTGAGCTTTCCATGGAGCTTGGCTTTAACGGGGCAAGATTTCATCAGCGTGCATTTGAGGAAAGATCCTTGTATTGGGCGGACCGTCTCGGCTATTTGGTTTGGGCGGAGTCCGCTTATAACCCTGCAAGAAACAGTGCGGACGCGTTCCCGTATTTTTTGAATGAGTGGATCGAGATCGTGCAAAGGGATTATAATCACCCCTGTATCATCGGATGGATGCCTGAAAACGAAACGTTTTTTCGCAAGGATCTGCACGAGGCGAATCAGATCGCAGGATACCGCGTCACCAAGCAAATGGATCCGTACCGTCCCGTTATTGACGCATCGGGCGGTGTCCATTTTGAAACAGATCTGTTTGATGTGCACGAATATGAGCAGGATCCAACGAAATTGCGGCAATTGCTAAAAGAGATGGAAGAAAGCCCTAGTGCTTGTTACATTCATCATTATAAAGATGCTTGCCGTCGAAACAAGTATGAGGGGCAAGCGTATTGGATCAGTGAATACGGGGGCACATTCTGGAATCCCGATCAAAAGAACGGATGGGGATACGGCTCTACGCCGAAATCCGAAGCGGAATTTGCACAGCGATACGCAGGGCTTACCACGGCGCTGTTAGAGCATCCTAGAATCTGCGGATTTTGCTACACTCAATTGACCGATATTGAGCAGGAGCAAAACGGGCTATATAAGTACGACCGATCCAAGAAATTTTCAAACGAAGTGTACGACGCGATCCGCAAGGCGAATACAGGGGCATCTCACTTTGAGAAAAAATAAATCGAAAAAGAAAAGCCAAGGTCTGTATCAGACCTTGGCTTTTTGCCGTTTGTGGCTGAAAAAGCAACACGTATGCGAATTTATAGGAAAATGAAGCCCGCGATCGAAAGCAGAACGCAAAGGATTACAGGGGGATCGCAGAGCGCATCGAGAATGGTATAAAACTGAACGTTCCACGGCACGTCACGTCTGGGATCGCCCTGACCGCTTTGCACGCGTAAGCGATAAAGCAGTGCCCCCGAACGGAACAGCAGGAGCAGAGAAAGCAGAAAAACAAAGATCACAAGGAACAAAAACAGCTCAATGCTGCCCGTGATCTCATAAAGCGCATTGAGATAGCGCTGACCGAACAGCGACACGATGTTGTAAAGCACGTGCAAGAGTACGGTCGAAAGCAGGGAATCGGTGGCGAAGAGCACCATCGCAAGCAGTACGCCCGAAAAGAGATATACGGGGAGATTGTGCAGATCGAAATGGCAAAGCGAGAAGAGCAGTGCGCTCATCAGGACTGCGCGAATGCCGCCCCGTCGCTCGTATTCGGCAACAACGATGCCGCGAAAGAAAAATTCCTCAAGGAGTGCGGGCAAAATGGCAAGCACCACCGTCATACAGATGCCGTAGATTGGGTTGGGGGCAGGGGCTGTTTCATATACCGTTGCGCTGTTTCCAAGCGAGTCGATGCCGCCGCACAGCAGAGAAAGCAAAAGGCATCCGCAAAACAGCGCAAAGAAGGCTGCGATGAGAAAGGGAATGTGACACACACGCGTTGCACGCAAGCGCAGCACACGTCCGTAGCCTTGTCCGCGTACCGTCAGAAAGATCACCGTGGGCAGCACAAAGACCGTGAGAAGTGCGATGAGCTTTAAAAACAGGGAATCCTTTACGTCAAGCACGTGGCTTCCCAGCATCCGCACCAAAAATAGGAGCACGAATACCGCAAGTGTCGGATATCCCACGATCAAGCGCTCCTTTTGATACAAGGGGCGTTCCGGGATCAATTTAGACATATAACGGGATCTCTCCTTTCTCGGTGATGATGTGGTCTACGGCTTTATCGGTCGGTTCGGTCGGCAGGGTGGAAAAGAGCAGGCGCTCATAGATGGGGAACAGTGTTATCCCCCCAAACGTGTCGAGAAAACGGTCATAAAAGCCGCCGCCGTAGCCAAGCCGCGTACCGTCTCGTCCTGCCGCAAGTCCGGGTAAAATGCAGAGCGTTTTGACGGTGGGGATCGCAACAGAGGCATCCGCGCGGGGCGCGGGGATGCCGAATCTGTCAAGGGTCAGCTCGTCTAAGCCGTTGACGAGGTGAAAGCGCATTTCATTCCCTTCACAACGGGGAAATGCCACCGAAATGCCGCGCTGTTTGGCGATCTCCACGATCGGCGTGAGATCGACCTCACCCCGAACGGGGGAAAAGCACAAGACTAAATCCGCATTTAAAAATGCGGAATGTGCCGTAACGGTACGCAAAATCGCGGTATCTGCCGCCATTTTTTCGTCAAATGGGATCGAAAGCCGCAGTGCCTTGCAGCTTGCGCGCAAGGCTTTCTTTTCTTCAAGCACAGTTGGCATATCAGTCGGCAATGACAGCGCGGCGCAGATCGTCGGCGACCTCTTTGCCCTTCAGGACCTCGACCAGCTTCAGCCCGAATTCAAGCGCAACGCCCATACCTGCGGCGGTGATGATATTGCCGTCGTGAACGACCCTTTTGTCAGAAATTTCGGCACCCGTCAGCTCTTTTTCAAAGCCGGGGTAACAAATTGCCTCCTTGCCCTGCAGGAGTCCGCGGTGTCCAAGTACCATCGGTGCGGCGCAGATGGCGGCGATATAGGCACCGCGCCTTGCGGCGACCTTCAGCACGGTGTCGACCGTGCGACTTTCATCCAGATTCTTTGAGCCGGGCATACCGCCGGGCAAAATGACCATCTCGGGTGCGGCATCGGCAAACATCCCTTCGGGAATGTCGGCTTGCACCGTGATGCCGTGCGCGCCGCGGATCATATCACCGCCGATGCCGACGGTCGTGACCTCCAGCCCCGCGCGGCGCAGTAGATCCAAGGGACAAAGGGCTTCGATCTCCTCAAAGCCGTTTGCAAGAAACATATAAATCATAACGATCTCCTTCGTTTGAATTTTTGCGTCATCCTGAGCGCAGTCGAATTTTTGCCGCAGGCAAAAACGCGAGCCTTAAGGGCGAGCGGGATCTCGCAAAAAATCAAGCAAAAAATGCGGATAGCTTGTCCAGCTCCACCGAATTTTCTTCACGTGTGGCAAGATTTTTGACCTTGACCGTGCCGCTTGCCAGCTCATCGCCGCCCATAATGACCACGTGGCTGTAATGGTCGCGCACGGCATAGTCGATCTGCTTGCCAAACTTCTTTTGGCCGAGATAGAGCGAAGCCGTGAGGCCCGCATCGCGCAAGGATTTGACAAGCGCAGTGTATTTTTCATAGGGCACGTCGTCAAAGCGCGTGACCAAGATCTTGATGCCTTCGTTGTCAAGATCGGGCACAAGGTTGTGCGTGACAAGGAAGTTTTCCAGCGTCACGTCGCCCATGCCGTAGCCAACGCCCGAGATCTTCGCGTTCTTGACAAACAGTCCGACAAGGTTGTCGTATCTGCCACCGCCGAACATGGCGCGGTTGTTCTCGGGGGAGAGATCAAAGACCTCAAACACAGTGCCCGTGTAGTAATCAAGACCGCGGATGATGCCGAAATCAAAGACACAGTACTTGGCAAGTCCCGTTGCCTCCAGCGCGTCAAACAGCGCGGTCAGCTCCTTAGCACCCGTGGAATCGGGGCAGAGTGCAGTCGCCTCGCGCACGTCCATTTCGTAAAGCGCATCGATCCTTGCGATCTGCTCAGCGGAAAGACCAAGCTCGGTCATTGCGGCTTCATACGCCTCACGGGTGATCTTGTTCTTGCGGTCGACTACCTTCGAAACGCGCTTGCTGCCCTCGGCATCGGTGTTCGCAATGGCGGCAATGGCGTCGTTGAAGAAGCGGCGGTTGTTGATGTGCACCTGGAACATGCTCTCATCGGCGCCGTAGGCAAGCAGCACGTCGATGGCGCTCTGGATCACGTCCAGATCCGCTTCGTAGGTGTCACAGCCGAAAATATCCACGTTGAGCTGCCAGAACTCGCGGAGTCTGCCGCGCTGCGGGCGCTCATAGCGGTACATATTGGAGATGCAGAACCACTTCAAGGGGTAGTTCAGCTCGCCCATCTTGCCCGCCACCATACGCGCCACGGTGGGCGTCATTTCGGGGCGGATGGCAAGATTTCTGCCGCCGCGGTCGGTGAAATTATAGGTCTGCTCCTTGGCAAGCTCCTCGCCACTCTTGGCGGCGTAAAGGTCGAGCGATTCCAGCATCGGACCGTCGTATTCGTCAAAGCAAGAATCCTCCAGCGTTTTGCGGATCTTGCCGAAGAACCAATTGCGCAGCTTCATATCGCGGGGGTAAAAATCTCTTGTGCCCTTGTAAGGGGTTACAGAAAGCTTAGGTGTTTCCATGTCTTGTCCTTTCACTTGTAAATCAAAATACAGATAAGATATTATATCATAAAAATATTCTTTTGTCTATATATTTTTAAAATGACTTAAAAACATTTGCGCGCCAAGCCTTCCGCTTGGCGCGCAACGGTTATAGATCGGGGAACATCACGGTTATATGAAGCTTTCCATCGCTGTATTGCGCGTTGATCGTGCCGCCCAGGCGCTCGGTGAGGAGCTTTGCGATCGAAAGCCCGAGCCCCGTGGAGCTTCTTGCCGAGTTGACCGTAAAAAAGCGGTCAAACAGCTTTTCCACGTCCACCGCGGACAGGGTGTGCGCCGTGTTTGAAAACACGATGCGGCAATCCTCACTCATACAAACGGAAAAATCCCCGTCTGAGTATTTCACCGCATTGCTCACGACATTATTGAAAATGCGGGAAAGCGCGGAAGCGTCCAACACGCGCCACACGGGCTCTTTTGGGAGCGTGATCCGTGGGACGATCTTTTGCCCCTCAAAAGCACCGTAAAAGGAAACCAGCGTATCTTCCAGAACGCGGCATACGTTGAGGCGTTCGGGGGAAAGCGCGGGCTCCGAGGAGATCACCGAAAAGCGGAACAGCTCCTCGGTCAGCGACTTCAAAACCTCGATACGGTTCGCGATTTGCGCGACATAACGGGCTGTCTGCTCGGATTTTTCCTCCGCTTCCAAAAGGTCAAGATACCCGCAAATGGCAGTGAGGGGTGTGCGCAAGTCGTGCGAGATATTGGTGACGGCGCTTTTCAGCTCCTTGTCGCCGTTTTGATAGCGGTGCCGCATCTCGCGCAACACGCGCAGCTCGCGGTTGATCGAGGCGGCAAGTGCGCGTATATGTCGATCTCTAGTGGATACGCAGATCAGCGTATTGGTGTCGCTTTGCAGATGCTCGGCAAGCCCTGCGGCAATTTCTCTTGCCGCTTTTTGCATGGAGAAAACCTTGCACACAAGCAAGCAAACAGCAAGGGACAGCACCCCCACCGCGATCCATAACGCGACCATACGCACACCTCCTTTTTGAGTTATTTTAAGTCACGGCGGCGAAAGCCCCACGCGCCGCCAAGAGTGGATAGCAAAGTGAGTAATGCAGAAAACACGGGCAGCCGCCACACACTTTCGGGTAGCTCACCTGTCATACCGATGGTCAGCGCCTGACCGCCGGGCAGAAAATCATGCAAAAATTGAAAGAATGTGCGCTTTGCGCCCGTGAGATATTTGGGGTTTGGCACGGGATCGGGGGAGGGCATCGGCATGCCATCGATCGACACGATCGCACTCTCCAAAAATTCAGGTGCGGAGAGCGTTTGATAGATCGTCATACCGCCCATCATCAAACCAATGGCAAGCAGCATCGCACTAACTGCAATAACTGCCCTGCTTTGAATCAGCATGCAAAGCGTGACCATCAGGGCATTCATTGCCACTACAGTGGCAAGTGAGCAGAAAAAGAACACCACGTTCATCTTTGTTGGCGTCAAAAAAGGATTCAGCAGCGGCGCGGAAAGCCCCAAAACCACGCCGATATAGGCAAGGTGCATCAGGAGCGTGGCTGCGGTGGTAACGGTCAGATACGTGAGGTAGATCTGTACCTTTCCTTGCCCCACAATAAGCTTATTGCGCCACGTGCCGTCTGCGTGCTCGGCACCGATGAAAAGGCTGTCGAATACCGCCGCGGTGATGAGGAAATAGGTCAGTCCGATAAACAAAAGCCCATCGGGCGTGTCATAGCCCATATCCTGCAAAATATAGGCATCGCGCGCCCGTGCGATCGTTGCAACAGCGCCAAAGCCGCCCATGGCAAGCATGCCAATCCAAAACAGCTTCCCTTTAAAAAGCCGCGCAAAGGTGGCGGAGAGCAGATTTTTCATACCGTCCACCCCCTTATTTGAGATCACGGCGGCGGAAGATCACGTAACCGATGCCGCCAATTGTTATCGTTAACCCTAAGGAGTAAAGTGGAAAAAATTTCACGATCTTCAGATGTGAATAAGAATGCTCATCTATCCATGATACATCGTAATTCCATACACCAATGCATTGGATCAACGGCTCGCTTTGCCCCAAGGGAATTGCATAATTCAAATGTGTAAGCAGCGTGCGCGCCGCACCCTCCACATAAAGCGGACTTTCCTTTTGTTCTTCCCATACAAGCTCGTTTTGCTCATCATAGTGACTTGTGTAATAATATTGCGGTGTAGAAAGTGCTTCTTCAATTTTATAAGAAGCAAACAAGAGTCCGATCACCAGCAGCACCGAAAGGATCGCCGACACGGCGCGTTGGCTGACCAAAAGCGAGAGCGTGCAAAGCAACGTGACAACGGCAACCGTCATCATAACAAAGCAAAGCGTGATCAAGGCAAGCACCCTCGCGGGCACGGGGGCAAGCGCCTCTTGCGCCAGCGGTGCAAAGCCGATCAAAAAAAGCAACAGCAGGCACAGGCAAAACACCGTGTGCAGCAGCCATTCCGATAAAAAGATCTGTCCCTTTGTATAGCCCGTGACCGCTTTATTGCGGAATCCGCCCTCGCCGTGCTCGCGTCCGACGAACAGCGAGATGAATGCGGCAAACGCGATGAAAAGTGCGATCAAATAAACATCATCTATGGTATAGACCGCATTGCGGCCGCCAAGCAGCCCTATTATAAGCGAGGCAACGGCAACCAATGCGGTCAGCGGATGTTTGAGATAACGGGTAAATCCCGCGCGCAACAGATTACTCACGCTCGCCACCTCCCACAAGCCCCATAAAGTAGCTTTCCAGTGACTCGTCGTGCTCGGTGATCGCGCGCAGCTCGCAAGCACTCTCATCAAGCGCGTGCGTCAGCTCCGAGATATTGAGCTTTGCGTAAATATCGGCGGCGGTGTCGGAAAGGATCTTGTATTCCACACCCATAGAGTCCAGCACGCGCGACAGCGCGGCGGTGCTGCTGACCTCCACGCGCATACACTTGCGGCAAGCCGCCTCCAGCTCCGCGGCGCTCATTTCCTTGACCATTTTACCCTTATCAATAAAGCCATAGTGGGTAGCCAGACGTGAAAGCTCGTCGAGAATGTGGCTGGAGATCAGCACGGTGATCTGTCGCTCGCGGTTGAGCTTCAGGATCAGCTCGCGGATCTCAATGATGCCCTGCGGGTCAAGGCCGTTCACGGGCTCGTCCAGCACGAGAAGATCGGGATCGCCCGCGAGCGCGATGGCGATGCCAAGGCGCTGCTTCATACCAAGCGAGAAGTTGCGCGCCTTCTTTTTACCCGTGTTTGCAAGCCCCACAAGCGAGAGCAGATCGTCGATCCCCTCATAGGAAGGGAGCCCAAGCAGAAGATACTGTTGCTTCAAATTTTCGGCGGCGGTCATATCCATGTAGATGGCAGGCGTTTCCACCACCGCGCCCATGCGGCGGCGAGATTTGGAGATGCTTTTCTCCTTATAGTCGATGCCGTAGATGCTGTAAGAGCCCGCCGTGGGGGATTGCAGGCCGCAGATAAGGCGGATCAGCGTGGTCTTACCCGCGCCGTTCTTACCGACAAAGCCGTAGATCGCGCCCCTCGGCACGTGCATCGTGCAATTGTCCAGCGCCTGAAATTTGCGGTAGGCTTTGGATAGGTTTTGTGTTGTGAGTACGTATTCCATCTTGAACTCCTCCTTTTAGATGTTGCCGCTATTCTATCAAAAAAGCGTAAAGGCGGCGGTAAAGAAAAGGGTTAAGATTTCGTAAAGATTTCCACGACGCGGCTTTTTTGCCTTATTTCAGCTTAAAACCAATGCCCCAAACGGCTTCAATGTAATCCTTGCCCGACACGTCGCGCAGCTTACCGCGCAGGTTGCTGACGTGGATCTTCAGCGAGCTTTCGGTGCAATCGGGAGTGTCGATGGCGATATGTTCAAGGAGCTGCGATTTTGATACCACCTGCGTGCTGTTTTGCATCAGATATTTGAGGATGGCAAACTCCGTGCGCGTCAGCTTGACCTCGTCCTCGCCCACGTGTACGGTGAGCCCCGCCGTGTTCAGGGTGATGTCATCAAAATAGAGGAGCGTTTGCTGCTTTGTTGTACCGCGCAGAGCCACCGCGATCCGCGCCAGCAATTCCTTTGTATGGAAGGGCTTTGTCACGTAATCGACCGCCCCGCCAAGCAATAGCTCCACCTTGTTATCCACGTCAATTTTGGCACTGACCACGATAACGGGAATGTTTTTGATCTTGGGCAAGACCTCCTCGCCCGAAAGCCCGGGGAGCATCAGATCAAGCAGTATGAGATCGGGCGTTTTTGAGGAAAGCAGCATCAGCGCCTCGGTACCCGAATATGCGCGCAAAACGCCGTAGCCCTCGCGCTGCAGCACCTCGGTGAGCATATTGCCAATATGCATATCGTCGTCGATGATCAGTATCGTTTTCATGATCTCTCCTTGTATTTTGTGTAAAAGATCGGTCGTCTTATAAAAATTCAGCTTTATTATAACACAAACGCAGCGCGTTTTCAATCGGGAAAAGCGTATGACATATTTTTCGCGGCGCGCCTCTTTACAATATCCAAAAAACATGATACAATGTAGGTGAACTTTAAGGAAGGGGATTTAAACATGAACAACGACATGACGCTTGAGGAGCGCTTCATATCCATTTTCAAAAGTAAGATCCGCCGAGAAGGGTCTGAAAAGCTGCTTGATTTCCTTTGCTCTGATAATTCCGACTTTTTCACAGCGCCTGCCAGCACCCGTTATCACGGGGCGTATCCCGGTGGGCTTTTGGAGCATAGTCTGAACGTATATGATTGCCTTTGCGACTATCTTGCCCGTCCGCGCGTGCGCGAGGTCTATGGGCTTGATTATTCCGAGGAGTCCATCGCCATCGTGGCGCTTTTGCACGATCTGTGCAAGGTGAATTTTTACGTGGAAAGCACCCGTAACGTCAAGGAAAACGGTGTGTGGAAGGCGGTGCCTTACTACACCATCGACGATCAGCTGCCCTACGGTCACGGCGAAAAGTCGGTGTATATCGCATCGGGCTATATGCGCCTGACGCGTGACGAGGCGTTTGCCATTCGCTATCATATGGGCTTTTCGGGCAACGAGGACGCCAACAGCGTGGGTGCGGCATTTGCCAAATTCCCCTTGGCAATGGCGCTTGCGACCGCGGATATGGAGGCTTCCTATTTCGTCGAGGGCTTTCCCGATAAGAAGTGAGAATTGGTATGAAAGAGCTTGATAAAAACGAAATTTCCTCGCTTGACGATGCCGTGGAAACACTAGAGAATGAAGAGACGGAAATTGAGGAAGAGGACGAAAAAAACGATACCGTTATCGAAAAAAGCGGTACATTTTGGCGAGAACGCATGAAAAAAGCATTGCCTTACGTCGCAATATATGCGCGCTATCTGTTGCCGTTACTCACGGGTGTTTTGCTGCTCGGCTTTTCCTTTTTGGATTGGGTCTATTTCTATATGCAGGGCAGCCGCTATAAGATGTCGCTGTTTTCCTTTTACCAAAGAACCTTGACCTCTTCTCTTGATTACGTGGGTGGAAAGACAACGGATCAGGCAAACGGATTTTACGGTATGCTCTCGGCTGGTGCCGTGGTGGGGATCCTTTTCTATCTTGTCGCGCTGTTTTTTGCAGTGCTTGCCGCCCTCACGGCGATCCGCGCCTTTCGCGCGGGGCACGAAAGCAAGGAAAGCAACCGTATGAAGGTCGCCTTCAAGATCGCGTTTCCCAACCGTGTGTGCCTGTTTTTGTCCAACGTGCTGTTCCTTGTGCCCGCACTTTTCCCCGAATATTTTTCGGCGGTCGGTCGGCACTTTATGTTGGTCGATAAGAAGGAGATCATCTATACCGAAACCAACATCCTATTTTTCGTGATCCTGGGGCTGACCCTGATCACGCTTGCGCTTGCCCTTGCGATCCCGCGGCTTGAAAGGCAGAAAAAGATGAATATGTTTCTTATCTTTCATCCCGACGAGGATGAGGAAGACGAGGAAGAGGACGAAGAAGAATAAAGTATGCCCCATCGCAAAAGCGATGGGGCAATTTTCATTATTCGGCTACGATCAGGCCGTAATCGCCTGCCTTGCGGCGGTAGACCACACACGGTTCGTTGGTCTCGGCATCGCGGAACATAAAGAACTGATGCTCCAGCAGATTCATCTGCAAAATGGCTTCCTCTACGCTCATTGGCTTGATGGGGAAGGTCTTGGTGCGGATGTTGAATTCGCCCTCTTTCTCCTCGTCCAAATCGTCCGTCATCACCTCAAAGGCACCGCTGCGGAGTCGCTTTTCAAGGCGGGTCTTGTTTTTGCGGATCTGCCGCTCCAAGGAGTCAATGGCTTCGTCGATCGCGTTTTGGAAGGTCTCGGCGCCTTCCTCACTGCGAAAGATCGTTCCACCGTGCATCACGGTGATCTCTATATATTGCAGATCGTGTCTGCAGGAGTAGACGACCGTTGCCTCGGCATCCTCGCCAAAGAAGCGGTCAAATTTTGCAAGCTTCTTTTCTGTCAGGTCCTTTAAGGACTGACGAACGTTCATTTGTTTTCCGCTAACTGTGATCTTCATAGAAATCCACCTTTCCGTAACCGTAGGGGCGGCAGGAGAGGATCGCCCGCGGCCTCCTCGTGTTTACACCTTCATTATAGCACACTTTTTGTGAAAAATAAATAGCTTTTTTGAAAAAATTCAAAAAAATTTGTGAAATATTTCTGTATTTTCTCTCAAAAAGCATCAAAAAATCCGAGCAACGCCCATTTGGACGTTGCTCGGATCCGTTCAGCTTATGATTCCTGCGTTACGGTGAGATCCTTTACCCAACGGATGGCAAGCTCCATCCAGCACTCGTTGTGCGGCAAGGGTGTTCCCACAAGCTCGGTACAAGTTGACAGCCCGTGTTTTCCCTCGGGGAAGATGTGCAGCTCGAAGGGTACCTTTGCATTCGTCATGGCATCCGCCATCAAAATCGAGTTCTGTACGGGTACGGTGGTGTCGGCGAAGGTGTGCCAGATAAAGGCGGGGCAGGTGGTGTCATTCACGTGAAGCTCCAGCGAAAAGCGGTCGCCCTCCTCCTTGGTAAATTCCTTTGTTCCGCACAGATTGGCGATCGTGGTCTTATTTGTCCACTCGCCTGCTGTAATAACGGGGTAGCAGAGGATCATGCCCGTAGGGCGGTTGATTCCTTTCGGGGCGTCGCCCAGCACCTCGTCAAGTACGGGGCTGTTCCACAGCACACCCGCGCTTGCGGCAAGATGTCCGCCTGCCGAAGAGCCACAGGTGAACACATAAGCGGGATCGATGTTATACTCCTCGGCGTGCTCGCGTACGTATTTCACGGCAAGCGCGACCTGCTTTAAGGGAGCGTAATTTTCGGCGCCCTTCTTTACCGTGTAGTTTAAAATGAAGGTTGCAAAGCCCGCAGCCAGAAAGCTGACGGCAATGGGGTCCGCCTCGCGCTCGGCAAGAAAGCCATAGCCGCCGCCGGGGCAAATGATCACTGCACGTCTTGGCGTGATCTGCATCGAGTTAAAAAAGGGGGGATAGCATAATGCGGTCAAGGTTGCCTCAGTGGGGGCAAGCTGGATTTTTTCAAGGATCATAGCAGATTATCTCCTTTCCAAACGGTGATGCCTTCATTTTATCACATTTTGCAAGGCTTGGCAATATTTTTTTGAAATTCTATTGACAATGATTTGTTCGCGCCGTATAATGGTATCATATTGAAGAGTAAGAGCTGTGGCGTCAAGTGCCGATGGGACGGGGAGTTGCCGATCGGACGAAGGGGCGGAGGAGATCCGCCGATCCGCGGTCACAGATCTGCATCCCGCTTCATCAAGAGAATCGAGTGCTGTTGCCTCCTTTTTTCGATGAATTTCGGGAAAAGGAGGTTTTTGTATGCAAAAAGAACAAAAAAGTGCCGATACGGTGCTTGAAAACGACACATCGAAGGCCGCGAGCGAGCTCTCTCTCGGCGAGCGCGCTCACCGCGATCTGGTCGTGTTTGGGAACGTACGTGTGCTATGCTTTGCCGCAATGCTTGCCGCAATGAGCCTGATCATCGGCAAGTTTTTGCAGATCCCCAATCCGTTTCAAAACATCATTCGCATCAGCTTTGAAAATCTGCCGCTTCTGCTCGCGGGCATCACGATGGGGCCCTTCATTGGTGCGCTGACAGGTGTTGTTGCGGATCTGCTTGGTTGCGTTTTGTACGGCTATGCCATCAATCCCATCATTACGCTTGGCGCGGCTGCGGTCGGTCTGCTTTCGGGCGTGATGGCAAATTACGTTGTCTGCCGACCGCTGATCGCACGCGTGATCTGCGCGGCGGTCGTGTCGCATCTTGTCGGTTCTGTTGTGATCAAATCTCTGGGGCTTGCCGCTTGGTTTCTCAGCTCCTATGATATGGGGCTTTTGGAGCTGATGCTGTGGCGGCTACTGACCTATGCCGTGATCTGCACGGCGGAATGTGCGATACTGTGCCTTTTGCTGCGGCACCGTGCTGTTTCGACTCTTTTGGAAAGGATGCGAAAAAAATGACCTACAAGGAAGCATTGGAGTATATTCATTCGGTCGAGTGGAAGGGAAGCCGCCCGGGGCTTTCCCGTATCACCGAGCTGCTCGAAAAGCTTGGAAATCCCCAAAAGAAGCTGCGTTTCATTCACGTGGCGGGCACCAACGGCAAGGGCTCGTTTTGCGCGATGACCGAATCGATCCTGCGCTCAGCGGGCTATAAAACAGGACTTTTTGTGTCACCGTATATCAAAAATTTCAATGAACGTATCTGCGTTTTTGGTGTTCCAATCGACGACGAAGCACTTGCTGCGGCAACAGCGGTCGTTCGCCCCGTTGCCGAAACGATGGAGGATGCTCCCACCGAATTTGAGCTGATCACCGCCATCGGACTTGTGCATTTCGTGCGCGAGCAATGCGACGTCGTTGTGCTTGAAACGGGCATGGGAGGACGCCTTGATTCCACAAACGTGATCGATCCGCCGCTTTTGACCGTCATCACGGGCATCGCGATGGATCACACGGCGTTTCTTGGCGACACCGTGGAGCAGATCGCCGCGGAAAAGGCGGGGATCATCAAGGCGGGAACCCCTGTTTTGTGGGGCGGCTCTGATATTGCCGCGCGCCGCGTGATCGAAAGTCGTGCAAAAAAGCTCGGTGTTCTCATCTCCTCAACCCAAGATACCCCCCTAACGGTACAAGAAATGACACTTTTGGGCACGACTATCGATTATGGGGAATGGAAAGAGGTTCGCATTCCGCTTTTGGGTACGTATCAGCCCCGAAATCTTGCAAATGTGCTTGCCGCTGTGCCGTTGCTTCGGAAAGCGGGGCTTACAATTCCAGATAAAGCGGTGTACGATGGGCTTGCCGTCGTTCGTTGGCGCGGGCGCTTTGAAAAGCTGTGCGAAAAGCCACTGATCCTCTCGGACGGTGCGCATAATCCCGAGGGTGTTGACGCCGCCGTTGATAGCATCAAGACTTATTTTGGTACTCAAAAGGTGCTGCTGCTTTGCGGCGTGATGGCGGATAAAGACTACAACGGTATGGTGAAAACGCTTGCACCCATCGCCAAAGAGGTCTTCACGTTGACGCCCAATAACCCCCGTGCGCTTGAAGCGGCAGACTTTGCCGAAGCCTTCAAAGAAGCGGGCATTCCCGCTACGGGCTTTGCGGATGTTCCCTCGGCGGTCGCCGCCGCGTTTGATAGAGCGCTTCAAACAAGCACCCCCCTGATCTCGCTTGGTTCCTTGTATATGTACTGCGAGGTCACAGACGCACTTGATGCGCTGAAGGAAAGCCTTGCCTCAACCGTGGTATAAAAAGCGAACCGTAACAGCATTTTTTAACTGTGTTCACATAAACGTTATTGTGCTAACACAAAATATTCGTATAAGATCAAAGGAGATGCGTGAAGATGAAAATGATCACAATCGCGGGCGATATGCATGCTTCAGCTGTTTCTCTTGGCTGTATGAGAATGGCGAAGATCGACGATAAAGGCGTTGATGCCATTATGGAAACCGCCCTTGAAAGCGGTATCAATTATTTCGATCACGCGGATATTTACGGAAAAGGGAACTCCGAAAAGCTTTTCGGTGATTATCTGAAGCGTCATCGCGGTGTGCGTGATCGGATCTTGATACAGACGAAATGCGCGATCCACGATAAGCAATACGACTTTTCAAAGCAGCACATCATTTCATCGGTCGAGGGCAGTCTTTCCCGTCTTGGTGTTGACTGCGTGGATGCGCTTTTGCTTCACCGACCCGATACCTTGATGGAGCCGGAGGAGGTCGCCGAGGCATTCGATGTTTTGAAATCATCGGGAAAGGTGCGTCATTTCGGCGTTTCAAATCACAATCCGATGCAGATTGAGCTGCTGAAAACTGCGGTAAAGCAGCCGCTGATGATCAATCAGCTTCAACTCTCAGTCACCGAAGCGGGGATGATTACGTCGGGCATGAACGTGAATATGAAAAACGCGGAATCGTGTATGCACGACGGCAGTGTGCTGGAATATTCCCGTATCAAAAGCATCACCATTCAGGCGTGGTCGCCTTTTCAATACGGATTTTTTAAGGGTGTATTTGTGGATAACAAGGCATTCCCTGAGCTCAATGACACGCTTGCCAAGATCGCTGAAAAATACGGTATCAGCAAAACGGGTGTGGCTGCTGCGTGGATCTTGCGTCATCCCTCCAATATGCAACTGATTGCAGGCACGATGAATCCCACGCATCTCAGCGACGTTTG
>JAGALS010000017.1 GCA_017625065.1 Clostridia bacterium
GACAGTTTATCGATCGGATGTGTTAATCCAATAAGAATTACGCCGGACCTTTCCTCTTTATTGTATAAAAATAAGAGTAGTTTTGCAATGCTTTTTGCATTGAGTTTCTACTCCTATATTGTACCAAATAAGAATTTGACAGGAGCTATTTGATATGAGTAAAGCATATGAGTTTTTGAAAGAGTGTGGATCTTTTTTTGTCTTAACCATCAATGACGATTTTCCGGCGGGCAGACCCTTTGGTGCTGTAATGGAAGTTGGAGAAGATTTATACTTATCTACCAATGATATGAATCAAGCACATAAACAAATGAGGGCAAACGAGCACATACAGATTGTTGCAAAGAAGCCTACCTCAAGGGAATGGATAAGAATTACGGGTATTGCCACAGAATGTGATAACAAGGAATTGAAGGCGAGAATGCTCAAAGAATGTCCCGTATTACAACAGAGGTTCGGTGCAGTAGGAATGGAACATTTCATCATGTTCAAGGTCAAAGCGGTAAATGTAGAAATTAAATAAATTGCAATTTATCAAATCATATAGGTCGACCCCGACAGATCTTTGAAGATCTGTCGGGGTTTTAACATTCTTATGAGAGGTCTTATATTTTAGGACACGTCCTCGTAGTTCGCGTCCTCGCCAAGCGTTGCCATGGCGTCCGCGTCCAGATAGTCGGTGGGGTCGACCTGCAAGCCGTTCACCGTCATTTCCAGATGGAGATGGGGCTCGTCCGCGATCTCGACCATCGCGCTCTCGCCGATGGTGCCGATCACGTCGCCCGCCTTGACGGCGGCGCCGACCTTCACGCTGTCGGGCAGAGTAACAGAAAGATTTTTATAAATGGTATAGGCGTTGCCGCTGTGGGATACAGCGACACATTGACCCATCGAAACATCCTCCCAAACCTGGGAGATCACGCCGTCTGCCATTGCCGAGACCGATGCGCCTGCCATCGTGCCGATGTCAATGCCAAGGTGCACGCGATAATCGCACATCGTGTCCGAAAAGACCTGCAGATCGGCGCTGTGCTTTTTCTGCAAGACCCCCGAAACGGGCAGCAAAAAGTGCTTCGGGAGCGCGTTTGCATCGGTCTGGTCGGTGGTGGGAGGCGTGACCTCGGGCGTGGGGTCGGCGGGGGTGTCGGGCTGCTGCGGCTGCTCGTCTTGCTCGGGGTCGGTCACGCCCGCGGGCTGGCTGTCGGGGATGTCAACGGGCAGGTCGTTTTTAACAGCGCGGTTGGCGATCACGGTCGTGATGATGATGGCGGTCAGCACCAACAGCATCACGGTGACGGTGATGGCGATGGCACGCGCGCCCTTATCCTCTTTGAGCTTTAAAAAAATGTTGTTATTGCTTTTTGGCATGATAGAATACTCCTTTTTTTCTTGTTGCTTCTATTTTTGCCTGTTTTGGGCCGCTTATACAGTACGTAGCAAAACTTTTTCAAGAAAATAAAAAAATTAAAATTGTTCTAAAAAGTATTGACAGCCCTTTTTTGGTATGCTATAATAATTTTAGAATTATTCTATGTTTGGAGGTGCACATGACTGTAAAAAGAGCCGCCGTTCTGCAGGTTCTGCGGGAATCAGAGGGGCATTTACAGCCGGACGAGATCTTTCGCCGCGCGAAGGAGAAGTATCCCGGCATGGTGCTGGCGACCGTTTACAATAATTTGCACGCGCTGTGTGAGGCGGGGCTGATCCGTCAGATCCGCACCGCGGACGGCGCCGATTATTACGATAAGACCGTCACGCCGCACGAGCACGCGGTCTGTACCCATTGCGGCAAGATGCTGGATCTGCAGCTTGGCAATCTGGCTGCCAGCTTTTCCAAAAAGACCGATCTGCCGATCCTTGCCTATGATCTGATCGTGCATACCGTATGTCCTGATTGCTTGAGAGGGAAAAAGCAAGCATAAATAAATATCATTAAAAAAGGAGAATACTTATGGAACTGAAGGGAAGCAAGACCGAGAAAAATCTGATGGAGGCGTTTGCGGGCGAGAGCCAGGCGCGCAACAAGTACAGCTACTTTGCAAGCAAGGCAAAGAAGGAAGGCTTTGAGCAGATCGCCGCGATCTTCAACCAGACCGCCGACAACGAAAAAGAGCACGCCAAGATGTGGTTCAAGCTGCTTGGGGGCATCGGCAACACCGCCGAGAACCTGCTTGCGGCAGCTGAAGGAGAGAATTACGAGTGGACCGATATGTACGATACCTTTGCAAGGGAAGCCGAGGAAGAGGGGTTTGTCGAGATCGCCGCAAAGTTCCGCGCCGTTGCGAAGATCGAGCGCAGCCACGAGGAGCGCTACCGCGCGTTGCTGAACAATGTGGAAATGCAGAAGGTCTTTGAGAAGAGCGAGGAGACCATGTGGGAGTGCCGCAACTGCGGACATCTCGTCATGGGCAAGAAGGCCCCCGAGGTCTGCCCCGTTTGCGACCATCCGCAGAGCTACTTTGAAGTGAGAAAAGTGAATTATTGATCATAAAAAACAGAGGAGCGCACGGAAATCCGTGCGCTCTTTTTATGTTACGCTAGTAAAAAACGATTACAAAAGAGAGGGAATGAATTGATTTTGGCTCCCTTGGGTAATGGGAGCTGTCGCGTTCGCGACTGAGGGATTGTAAAAATAAAAACTTTTACTTTGCAACAATCCCTCCGCCTCGCATCTGCTCGGCACCTCCCTTTGCACAAGGGAGGCTAAAGGATAGTTGCCACATCTGTGGCAGTGGGGCAACTTCCGCAAGTGGCGGATCATTCGACGAGCCTATAGGCTCAGC
>JAGALS010000018.1 GCA_017625065.1 Clostridia bacterium
CGGGATTCCGCGCAATGCGGAGATAGACAGGAGGAAACCCAATATGGCTACTTTTTACAACACCAAAGCGATCCGTAATCTGGCACTCCTCGGCCATGGCGAGTGCGGCAAGACCTCACTGGCTGAGGCAATGCTTTACCTCTCGGGTAAGATCGACCGTCGCGGCAAGATCGCGGACGGCAACACCGTTTGTGACTTTGACCCCGAAGAGCAAAAGCGCGGCCTGTCGATCTCCGCGACGCTCGCGCACGTCGAGTGGAAGGATACCAAGATCAATATCATCGACACCCCCGGCGACCCCGATTTCGTGGGTGAGGTCGGTCAGGCGCTCCGCGTTGCGGGCAACGCCCTGATCGTGGTCGACGGTAAGAGCGGCATCGAGGTCGGCACCGAGCTTGCCTACAACGCCGCAGTCGATGCGGGCGTGCCGCGCGTGTTCTTCATCAACAAGTGCGACGATCCCGAATATCAGTTCGCAAAATCCTTCTACGAGCTGCACGATAAATTCGGCAACACCCTTTGCCCCGTGTTCATTCCTTGCCAGGTCGGCAAGGAGACCGCAATGATCGACCTCATTTCCAGCAAGGCGTATACTTACGATAAGGATAGCGGCAAGCGCTCCGAGATCGAGTTCACCGACGAAATGAAGGAAATGGTCAACCAGTATAAGGACGCCTTCTATGAGGCGATCGCCGCCACCAGTGACGAGCTGATGGAAAAATACTTCGCGGGCGAGGAGATTTCCCGTGAGGAAGCCGCCATCGCTTTGCACGAGGGCATCATCGCGGGCTCTATCACGCCCGTTTATTGCGGCTCTGCCACGAAGCTGTGGGGCGTGATCGCGATGATGGACGCCGTTGCCGAGTCCTTCCCGCGCTTTACCGCCCGCAAGGTTGAAAAGTATGAGAACGGGGAAGAGGTCGAGATCAACGTTGACGGCGATCCTGCCATCTTCGTGTATAAGACCGTTGCCGATCCCTTCGTCGGACAGATGTCCTTCTTCAAGGTCATGAGCGGCACCATCAAGCGCGATATGACGCTGAAAAACGCAAACGGTACTGCTGAAAAGCTCGCGCACTTCTACGTGATGAACGGCAAGACGCAGACCGAGGTCGACCAGCTTGCCTGCGGCGATATCGGTATGATCGCAAAGCTTTCCGACACCAAAACCAACGATACGTTGTCGCTTTCGGGCAATATTTCGTATAGCAAGATCGCTTATCCCACGCCTTATATGACCAAGGCGATCCTGCCGCTGTCCGCCAAGGACGAGAGCAAGATGTCGCCCAGCATTTCCAAGATGCTGGAGGAGGATAAGACACTGCGCTACGAAAACAACAAGGAGACCGCGCAGATCCTGATCTCGGGTATGGGCGAAACGCACCTGTCGGTGCTGGTCGCAAGACTTGAGAGCCGCTTCGGCGTGAAGGTCGTGCTGGACGATCCCAAGATCGCCTACCGTGAGCGCATCACCAAGCGCGTTGACGTGGAAGGCAAGCACAAGAAGCAAACGGGCGGCTCGGGCCAGTACGGTCACGTTAAGATCCGCTTCGCACCCGCCGAGGATGAGGGGCTGACCTTCACCGTGTCGGTCGTTGGCGGCACTGTGCCGAAGAACTTCAACCCCGCAGTTGAAAAGGGCTTGCAGGAAGCGATGCTCAAGGGTGCGCTCGGTTATCCGCTGGTGCAGCTTGCGGCTGACCTTTACGACGGCTCTTACCACGCGGTCGACTCCGACGAGCTTTCCTTCAAGCTCGCCGCGCAGATCGCGTACAAGAAGTGTCTGGAGGAGGCAGCACCCGTGCTGCTTGAGCCCGTGGGCGACTTGGATATCACCGTTCCCGAGGCGCTGGTCGGCACCGTTATGGGCGACCTGAACAAGCGCCGCGGCAGCGTGATGGGTATGGACCACACGGGATGCCGCAAGGGCTTTACCACGGTTCACGCTATCGTCCCAAAGGCGGAGATCATGGATTATCCCATTGCGCTTCGCGCGATGACAAAGGGCTTTGGTACTTTCGATTTCAACGTCACGGGCTACGAGGTCGTACCGCGCGAGATCACCGCAAAGGTTGCGGCTTCCAGAAAGGCTTAAATAAACCTAAAGGCGGTCTTGGCATACTTGCCAAGGCCGCCTTTAGATATTGCTTGTATAAACTATAATATATTGGTATAAAATCACTGTTATAAGTGCTTTTTATTTATGAAAAACAGAAATTTTAAATCCCTTGAAAAATACTCTTGACAGAATGGCGAAACCGTGCTATAATGTGATATGTCCGCTTTGGGATAACTATGCCCATTTCGGAAAAACGTAAAAAATTTTGAAGAAGGAGGAAGAAAAATGCCAACTTTCAATCAGCTTGTCAGACAGGGCCGTTGTGATAAGGTTTACAAGTCCAAAGCTCCCGTTTTGCAGAAGGGCTTTAACTCTCTGAACAACGAACAGACCGACCAGCGCGCACCCCAGAGAAGAGGC
>JAGALS010000019.1 GCA_017625065.1 Clostridia bacterium
AGTGATAAAAGTGCAAAAGGAAAGCCGCTATCGTTGCGTGCAATCACGCTTTGATAGCGGCTTTTTTGGTAAAAATCACTCTACCAATCCATACTTAACCTTAATTCTATCCATCTTCTCAAGCATTGGTTCGGCGGCGATTATGAGGAATATTGCAGTGCCGAAGCCGTGGACAAGATCCATCGGAAGACCGGTTATGTAGCAAGCAAGCAGGGTTTCCCATTTGAGTGATTCACTTGACATCATCATAGCAGCGGCGGGGTTCATAATACCACCGTAAATGATGACTGCGGTGAACGCGCCGAACACGGCAAGCGACGCTCGTGTGCGGCGAAGCCATCCTTTTTTGAACAGCACGCCCGCAAGGAATCCGATAATGCCCATTGCGAACATCTGCCACGGTGTCCACGGACCTTGTCCGAAGATCATATTCGAGGTCAGCATAGTCATCGCTCCCACCAAAAATCCTACCTCTCCGCCAAAGGCGACGCCTGCGATAATAGTGAGTGCGAGAACCGGCTTGAACTGCGGAAGCATAAAGAACAGCCCGCGTCCTGCGATACCTATGGCGCACAGAACGGCGATGGTGACAAGCTCGCGTGCCTTTGGTTTTCGTCCTTCAAATACGAGAAGGAAAGGAAGCATACATTCGATCAGAACGAGAACGGCGACCAAATTGTAGTGCCGATCCTCCAAGTAGACGATGCCTGTAAAGATGGTCAGCGGTATGAACAAGAGAATGGCAACAGATGCAACGATGGTTCGTTTGCTCAGATTTCGTTTCTCCTTGGGTGTCTGCACCACAAGAGGCGGTTCGCTTCTGCGTCCGATGGCGGCAACGAATACCGAGAGAGCCACAAACAAAATCAAATAGAGGAAAAGCTGATCCTTACCCTCGGCGGTGATTCCCGATGAGTTGATGATTGCCGAGAGATCGGTGATCGACGTCGCATAGAGGAACACTCCGAGAGCTACTAAAGCTGATACAAGTGCGATCAGCTTTCTCCAAATTGGAAGTGCTTTGGGTTTATAGTTTACGCTTCGCGGTGCGGGGTTTGCTAAGGGAGTGATCTCATCGTCGGCTTCTTCTGTTTGCTCTGCCCCACCGCCGCAAGCAGCGATCACATCCGCTACGGTTACGGCTTGGGGAATCAAGTGCCGCGCCATACGGTTGGCGGGTGTTGTATAGAAGCTGTTGCCCGAGAAGAACTCCTTTGGTGTACCTTCGGCTACGATATGCCCGTCAAAAAACATACCGCAACGGTGCGCGTACTCGGCGCAAAATGTCACGTCGTGGCTGACCATCAGAATGGTGACGCCCCGCGCGGTGAGCTTGCGGAGAATGGCGGAAAAGCTGACCTTAAATTCGGCGTCAAAGCCCTTTGTCGGCTCGTCGAGGAGCAGAATATCGGGGGCAGTCAAAAGCACCTTGGCAAGCGCGGTTCGCTGCTGTTCACCGCCCGATATATCGTATGGATGACGGTCAAGGAATGTGGTCAGTTCGCAGAGCTTCACCACTCGGGCAACCTGCTCATCCTTTTCCTCTCTGCTGTATTTCGTACCACGGAACACCTCGTACAGATCCTCGCGGACAGTTCTTTTTACAAAAAGAGATTGCGGATTCTGCGGCAGGTGTCCGATCTTGCCGTTCAGCGTGACTGTTCCGCGATAGGCGGACTTCAAGCCTGAAATGAGCTTCAGCGTAGTCGTCTTTCCCGCACCGTTACCGCCGAGGATGGCGTAAAACTCACCCCTCTTGAGTGTCAGCGAAAATCCCTTTACCACGTCGGG
>JAGALS010000020.1 GCA_017625065.1 Clostridia bacterium
CTTGATTTGCTCTTTTTACTATTTTTAGAGTTGTATTCTCTTTCAGAATTCACGAGATGTTCTTCGCACATACTACACACTTTTCAGTGTGTCCTTTTGCTTCATACTTATCTCTTACTGTTCAATTTTCAAGGACCGTTCTGCCACCGTTTTTACGACAGCTTGCACATTATATCATAAATTGACCCGTGTTGTCAAGCATTTTTGACAAGTTTTTTTGCGATTTTTCGGGATATTTTCAAATTTCGGCATTTTCGTTGCAAAAGCACAAATCAATCAATGAATTTTGCGCAATATGCACAAAGGGATTGCCTGCATTTGACAGGCAATCCCCGAAGCTTTCCTTTATAATAAGATTTTACGGAAGCACGCAATCTATATAGACGGGCTTATGGTCGGACGGTTGTACGACCTCCCCATTCGCACGCGTGTACGTTTCGGTACAGACTTGATAATACGCGACGTCCACGCCTTTGGAAAGGAAGATGTGGTCGATCATAGAATTCGAGCCGTTGAGTGTATAATCCGCGATGTCGAGCGAATCATTGAGCCCTCCCCATCTTGCATCCGTCATCGTAATGTAAGCAAAGGAGCCCTTGGCGCAGTTATAATCGCCCGTAACGATCAACGGAAGTCCTGCTTCTTTATAAGGCTTCAGCTCTTCGATCAGAATATTTGCCTGCTCCTCGCACGCAACGTCGTCCAGGTCCAGATGCGTGTTGGCGTGTAAAAAGACCTTTCCCGTCTGCTTATCCTTGAACTTTGCATACGTGTAAATACGTGTATATTCCGAATTCTCAAGCCGCGATCCGGCAACATCCGGTGTATTTGACAGCCATCGGGTTCCGGTCACGCCATCCACGATTTCAAATCTGTCTTTGCGATAAAAGATAGCACAGGCCTCTCCACTTCCGTTCGCGTATCTGCCAACACCGACAGAATCGTAACGGTCACCAAAGTGCTCGCGAAGCGAGCTCATCCAGTTCGGTGTGGCTTCTTGCACGCCGAAGATATCCGGCTCGTATTTCTCGATCAGATCAAGCAGCATATCAATGCGCTCAAAATCCCGATTCGAATGATTTGTACCGCCAAGAACATTGTACGACATCACACGCAAAAAGTCGGAGCCGCTCTCTTTTTGGGGGGCAGAAAGCTCAAACGTGGTATTCTTTCCGTCATTCACAAAGCTTGCCACAAACGCATCGATCGCCTTATAGAGCATAGTGGGAAAAACGCCCGTGATCCAGACCTTCTTTTCAAGCGGCGCGATCATATAGTCATCCTTGGTGAGCGAAATACCCTGCACCGCCGACGTGTCGCGGCTGGTATTTCCAAGCAAAATCTCGTATTCTGTAGGCGCCGCATCGCTTGTGCGTTGCAACACACAAGAAAACTTCTCTTTGAGGGCGGTAACGAGATAGTCTGCCGCGCCCTTCATATTATCATCACCGCTCGGATAAACGATCGTGTAATCGGCAAGCGGCACGCCGTTTAAAAGAACCTGTCCTTCCTGTGGCGTGGTGTCATCGGTGTTTGGATCTGTCGGCTCCTCGTCGCAAGCCGTGAACAGCAAACCAAGAGACAGACACATACACATTGCGAGCAAAAGACACAAAATCTTTTTCATAAGGCACCTTCCTTAAAGTAAGATTGAAGCCGAACTGCATTTTAGACAAATTTTGTTTGCAAAACCGTGCAAAGTGCACAAAAACAGCTCACTTTTTGGATGCGAATTGGTTGACATCTCTATTATAGCATAAATTCTACGAAAAAAACAAGAGCTTCTGCGTTTTTCAGCGCCAAAAATTTGCACAACAACGATGTGGCAAGACGAGAAGCCGTTCATTATTTGAGGTTTTGCAAAAACTCTTGATATCCTTTAAATTCCGCATTCTGTGTGCAAGTTTGCAAAACGAAAGCGACTTGTCCTTTTAGAGAAGATAGATATCCGAAAACATCCGTAATGCCCAGATGCTCAGCATGGCTCTCGATTCCGAACTTCTTGATATAGTACATTTGCTGTCGTATTTTCTTTTTGTATTCTTTTACCAAGTTGATCTTCTCATTAACAACTATACCGGTAACCGTTTGACGCTTTGTGTTTTTTATCACCACGGTCTTGCGATTCTTCAAAAACAGTCCGAGCTTCTGTAGTTCTGATGTTACAAGCGCTATAACCTCTTTTTCATCAAAATCTCCGGAAAAGGTCATATCATCGCAATATCTGGTATAAGAAACGCCCTTTTCTGTGCAATATGCTCCGATTTTTTCGTCAAAATCATACATTATAATATTTGTTATTGCCGGAGATGTGGGAGCGCCCTGCGGAAGTGATTCTTGGTAATAGCATAGCATTGTAAGTAATATGCGTATAGGCTCGGAATACTTTTCCTCGTAGAATACAACGTCTTTTACTCTTGAATACAGAATGTTATCAAAGAACCCCTCAATATCAAGCTTCAGTATCTTTTTCTTGTTAACGTGTGGACGTGCGTTCTTTTGTATGCTACTGCCTACTTTATAAGCTGTTGCATACCTCGAAATCGGGTAATAGGCAAGAATATGATCTGCAATAGATCTTTGCACGTTTTTTAAGATCAAATCGGGAACAGAGAGCTTGCGCTTGGATCCGTCGCTCTTTGGAACAAACACAGTATGATAATGCTTTTCAAGATTGTTGCTGAGTCCGTACAATGTTTTTGCAGGATAAGCAAGCACCTTTTCTATAGAACTAAGTTCTTTATAGATTATCACAAAGACCTCTCCTTCCCGATTCTTTGGAACAACACGAATCAGCATGGCTAAAGCGCAAGCGTAGTTTTGCAAGGTGAAGCTTGCGCAACCTTGCCTCGGCTACGGTGAGCATTTAGGCTGAGCGGAGCAAGCCGTTAAGCACAAAAAGTTTCTGAGAATCGCTTGCGATCGCAAGAAAGCTTTTTTGTAGGCTTGTGCAGAGAATGAGACAAACGTGAGTGAAAAGATGGCGACTCGCCATCCCTTTCAAAAATGAAATACACTGTTGTTCCTTGGCAATTATAACACACGCAACAGGCATTGTCAATACGCAAGCCTCAGTCGGCGTCGCGGGCTTGGCTATGGGGCAGGCACGCGCCGAGACGGCGCGACAAAACAGATCCCCCCTGCCGAGTGGCAGGGGGGATCTGTTTTGGTGGGCCATCAAGGGCTCGAACCTTGGACCAACCGGTTATGAGCCGGTGGCTCTGACCAACTGAGCTAATGGCCCGCATACCTCATTATTATATCTATAAATCCACCGATTGTCAAGTCCTATTTTCCCGTTCCCGCCCCTTTTTTGCGAAAAAGAACGAAAACTTTTTTGCACCGCCGCCCTCTTTCGTCCTATTTTGCAATAGCGGGCAGCTATACTAAATAAAAAGGAAAGGAGAAAACTTATGAAAAAGAAAAAAATCGCTACATACGCGGCACTCTTAGCGCTACTTTTAGCGCTACTGACGGGCTGCGCGCAAAAAACGGTACAAAACAACGATAGTCCTATTACAGACGAGAGTGCAGGCTATCAAGCACGCATCGAAGAGCTTGAAGCAGAGCTCCAAAAGCAAAAAGAAGAGCGCTATATCAGCGATGCTGCCTACACTGCCACCATTCAGGCATTGCAAAGCAAGCTGGATGCGCTTGCGCCCGACATTGAAGCAGGCAGCACGCAGGTCGAAACAGGAGATGAGCTGGTCTTTTCTTATCGCTTGGAGGGCGGCAAGGCGGTTATCACAGGCTACAAGGGCACCTCTACCCTTGTTACCGTTCCCGCCGCACTGGACGGCTACCCCGTGATCGCCATCGGCGAGCGCGCCTTTGAGGGACAAAGGATCGCTGCGGTCATTCTGCCACAGGGCTTGGAGGCGATCGGTTGGTTTGCCTTTTACGGCTGTGAGGGGCTGATCGACGTCAGCATTCCGCCCAGCGTCACCTCGATCGGATACGCCGTCTTTGACGGCTGCGAGAGCGTTTCGATCATCTGCGCGTCGGGCAGCTATGCCGAACAGTACGCCATCAGCTACGGCCTGCCACACATTACGACATAAGAACATTTCGGGGCTGCACAGTATCGGTGCAGCCCTTTTTCTTTTGGGAAAATAACGAAAAATTCAGCTACCCCCTACACAAAACAAAAAAAATATGTTATACTGTATCTGTATGATCATTTTTGAAAGGAGGTCGCCGTATGCAACGTTTCTCGCATTCCCCCTATTCGGAGCTCAAGAACAACCCAAGATCGCCGCGAGACAAAAAAATGCCAAAGCAAAGTCGGTTTCTGAAAATACTCGCGCGCGTTGGATTGGTTTTGTTGCTTTTGATCCCGACATATCTTTCCGTGATCGGCTATTTCCTTGTCAAAAACGCTCCCACAAACACGGTCGAGACCTATTATACCGGTCTTGAGATCACAGGACCTTCCGGATATAGCATCAGCGCCACGCCCGAAAATGCAGAATCGGAGGAAGCAGCCCTTTTCGAGTGCTTCCGCCTGATGCTGAATGATGCGGTCTATACCCCCGGTATTCCCGACACCCACGTGGGGCGCTATACCGTAACGATGCTGACCAATACAGAACCCGAGCAGTACACCTTCCACTTTGCGCCCACCGATGGCGCGGCATACTATACAGATGCCGTCGGTGTCACCCGTCGCACCGCCGACAACAGCGCGGAATACTTTTTGAACAGTCCCTTCTCCTTTGAGCTTTACGCCGAGTCGACCCCACCTGTGCTGACCACGGCTGCCACCGACGAGATCATCCCCACCGAGCTTTCCTGGTCTTACCGCACCGAGGACGGCACCTTTTCAGAGCTGACACGCATCAACACAACACAAGAAATATTGACTTACCCCATTGCGAACGACGTTGCCTTCTATTTTTCACTTGAGCCAAGCAGCTGCACACTGACCATCCGCGACGGCAACACACTTTTGCACAGCGGAGGTCTGCAAAACATTTCCCTGCCCCAATTGACACAAGGCAAGCTCCTTGACTTTGAGATCGAAGCGGGCTACGGACAGGATTCGCGCAACAACTACTACGGACACGCGCTTTACCGCTTCCGTATGAGCGTGGTCGAGGCAGCGAGCTTTTCGCTTGATATGACAGCGGGTGCGTTTGGTGACTATTTTATGCTGACCTGCCATAACGTCAAAAACGAGGACAAGCTGATGCTCTCAGCCTCCCCCGCTTTCACAAGCACGCCGATTATTTTCAAGCGCGGCGAAACGGTTTACGCGGCGATCCCCGCCGATACGGTCGGCCCGCGCCGCCTGACCGCCACGTACGGTACAGTCAGCCAAAGCTTTGAGCTGACGATCAGCAACAGGACCGATGCGGCACACCACTCCTTTGCGGCAGAAGCCTTGCGGGGAGATTGGAAGACCGTGCTTGACAGCGCATTGACGGGGCGCATTGAAGCAATGGGCGCCGCCAACGACAACGGACTCTTCACCCCACAAGGTGCCTTTGCGATGCCGTCGGCTTCTGCCACACGCATGATGCGTTTTGGCGACAAAATGACCATTGAAAACACAGAACTGACAGACAGCTCGCTTCCCTTTGAATTTTACAAGGCAAGCGGTGCGGTCATCGCGATGTCGGGCGGCAAGGTCTTAGCAACGTGCACCGACGGGAATGATCCGCTTGGCAAATACGTGATCATTGATCACGGTGCGGGACTTTACACTTGGTATTGCGGACTGTCGGACGTCAAGGTCGAACAGGGCGATTACATTCGCATCGAGCAGACCGTTGGCACCGCCGGGAAAACGGGGATCGGGCTTTCTCAAGCAGACGGCTTTATGATCCTTGCCACCTGGGGCAAGACCGCCATCGACCCGCAAGCATTGCGAAAATAACAGCATTTGTACAAAAAACACCCACACGTTGTCCTTTTTTAAGGACCGTGTGGGTGTTTTTGATCTTATGCTTCGATCTCTGCTGCGACTTCAGCCTTTTCGACGTGAACGTCGTGATAGCAGGACATACCCGTACCTGCAGGGATCAGCTTACCGATGATAACGTTTTCCTTGAGTCCAAGCAGGTGGTCGACCTTGCCCTTGATAGCGGCTTCGGTGAGCACCTTTGTGGTCTCCTGGAAGGAAGCGGCAGACAGGAAGGATTCGGTCTGCAACGATGCCTTGGTGATACCCATCAGCACACGGTTGGCGGTTGCCTCGCGAAGGTCTTCGCCTGCGTTGATGCGCTCCTTGATGACATTGTTGACTTCCTCGAAGTCCAGAACGTCCATAACGGTACCGATCAACAGCTCGGTATCGCCCGGATCCTCAACCTGAACCTTGCGTGTCATCTGACGTGCAATGATCTCGATATGCTTATCGTTCACGCTAACGCCCTGGGAACGGTATGCATTCTGGATCTCCTCCAGAATGTACTCATATACCTTATTCAAGCCGCTGATACGCATAATATCGGAGGGAGCCTTGCTACCCTCGGTAAGGACCTGACCGCGCTCGATCTTATCGCCCTCACGCACCAGAATACGCATACCGTAAGGAATGACGTATTTGTGCATTTCGCCGGTGGAATCATCCACAACGCTGATCTCGTGCACAAGCACGTTCTCACCATGAGCAACACTCATAATATGACCGGTCTGCTCGCAAATGACGGCTGCCTTCTTGGGAGGTCTTGCCTCAAACAGTTCCTCAACGCGAGGAAGACCCTGCGTGATATCGGCACCTGCGACACCACCGGAGTGGAAGGTTCTCATCGTCAGCTGTGTACCGGGCTCACCGATCGACTGTGCCGCGATGATACCGACAGCCTCACCGACGCTGACGGGCTTGCCGGAAGCAAGGTCCGCGCCGTAGCAGTGTGCACAAATACCGTGACGTGCATGGCACTTAAAGAGTGTACGGATCTCGACCTCCTTGATGCCGGCAGCGGTGATCGCCTTTGCCTGCTCCTCAGAGATCATCGTATCGGCCTCAACGAGCACCTCACCGGTCTCGGGGTGTACCACGGGATCAACGGTGTAACGGCCGACGATACGCTCCTCAAGGCTCTCAAGCGACTTGCCGAGCGCGTCGTAAAGCTCGCGCACGACCTGTCCTTCGGTTGCATCGCAGCACTCCTCGCGCACGATGACCTCCTGAGAAACGTCAACAAGACGTCTGGTCAGATAGCCCGAGTCCGCGGTACGAAGTGCCGTATCGGACAGGGACTTACGGGAGGATCTGGGGCCCATGAAGTACTCCAGGATCTTCATACCCTCGCGGAAGTTGGATTTGATCGGGATCTCCATCGTTTTACCGTTGGTCGCGAACATCGAACCGCGCATTGCGGCAAGCTGACGCATCTGCTTGGTCGAACCACGGGCACCCGAATCTGCCATGATCTTGATGGGGTTGAGGTCGTGGAAGCAAGCCATCATCTTTGCGGTCACATCCTCGGTGGTGTCTGCCCAGATCTTGATCACGCTGTTATAGCGCTCCTCGTCCGTGAGCAAGCCCTTCTTGAAATAGCCGTTGATGCTATCCACCTTCGCCTGTGCGGCATCGATGATATCCTTCTTTTCGGGAGGAATGGTCATATCGTACACCGAGATCGAGAAGGATGCACGGGTCGAATACTTGTAGCCCATTTCCTTGATATTATCCAGCATTTCTGCACATTCTGCAGCACTGTGATGCTTGATGCAGTTGTCAATGAGCAGACCAAGGATCTTCTTGACGTTACCCTTATTCTTCTTCAGGAATGCGGTGTCGATCTCCATCTTCAGCGCATTCTCGGGCTTGGTTCTGTCAACAAAGCCAAGGTCCTGCGGAATGTTCTGGTTGAAGAGCAAGCATCCAAGAGAGGTCTCGACCATACCGGTCACGATCTCGCCGTTCACTTCCTTGCTCATACGGATCTTAATGGGAGCGTGAAGTCCCAGAACACCGTTGGTGTAAGCCATATTTGCTTCGTCAAGATCGCGGAAGCTCATACCCTCGCCGGGCTCGCCGGGCTTTTCCATCAAGAGGTAGTAGGTACCAAGGATCATATCCTGGGTAGGAACTGCCACTGCACGGCCGTCGGCGGGCTTGAGGAGGTTATTGGCAGAAAGCATCAGGAAGCGAGCCTCTGCCTGTGCCTCTGCGGACAGAGGTACGTGGACGGGCATCTGGTCGCCGTCGAAGTCGGCATTGAACGCCGAGCAGACCAGGGGGTGAAGCTTGATGGCTCTTCCCTCGACCAGAACGGGCTCGAATGCCTGGATCGACAGACGGTGCAAGGTAGGCGCACGGTTGAGCAGAACGGGATGCTCCTTGATCACGTTCTCCAGCGCATCCCAGACCTCGGGGTGCTGGTAAGCGCGCTCGATCTTCTTCTGCGCTTCTTTGATATTGGTAGCCTTCATCATTTCGGTGAGGCGCTTGACAACAAAGGGCTTGAAGAGCTCCAGCGCCATCTCGCGGGGCAGACCGCACTGATAGATCTTCAGATTGGGACCGACGACGATAACCGAACGTCCCGAGTAGTCAACACGCTTACCGAGCAGGTTCTGACGGAAGCGTCCCTGCTTACCGCGCAGCATCTCGGAAAGAGACTTGAGCTGACGGTTGGAGGGACCTGTGACGGGCTTGCCGCGACGGCCGTTATCGATCAGGGCATCCACAGCCTCCTGCAGCATACGCTTCTCGTTGCGGACAACGATCTCGGGGGTATGGATCTCCATCAGCTTTTTCAAGCGGTTGTTACGGGCAATGACACGGCGATACAGCTCGTTGAGGTCGGAGGATGCAAAGCGTCCGCCGTCAAGCTGTGTCATAGGACGGATATCGGGGGGCAGAACGGGCAGAACGTCAAGGATCATCCAATCCAGGTGATTGCCCGACTTGCGGAATGCCTCAACGACCTCAAGGCGCTTGATGATACGCATCTTCTTCTGACCCGAGGTCACAAGAAGCTCTGCCTTGAGCTGATCGGAAAGCTGCTCGATATCGATGCCGGCAAGCAGCTCCTTGATCGCCTCGGCACCCATACCGACGCGGAACTCGTTGCCGTACATTTCGCGATATTCCTCGTAAGCCTTCTCGGTCAGGACCGTGCCCTTGGTGAGAGGCGTGATGCCGGGATCCAGCACCACATTCTCAGCAAAGTAAAGCACCTGCTCAAGCTGCTTGGGAGAAATATCAAGGATCAATGCCATACGGGAAGGCACTGCCTTAAAATACCAGATGTGGGAGACCGAGCAAGCAAGCTCGATGTGTCCCATACGCTCACGGCGCACCTTCTTGGTGGTGATCTCAACGCCGCACTTGTCGCACTTTTGCGCACGCTCACGTGACATGCTGTTGACGTGAGAGTTCTTGTATTTGCCGCACATACAAGCGCCGTCCTTGGTCGGGCCAAAGATGCGCTCGCAGAACAGTCCGCCGACCTCTGCCTTGAGTGTACGGTAGTTGATGGTCTCAGGCTTGGTAACCTCGCCGTAGGACCAATCTCTGATCATATCCGGAGATGCCAGACCGATTTTAATCGAAGCGAATTCATTATTTGCCATTTGTCCTTCTCTCCTCCTTACATATCTTCATCATTATAGGAATCAAAGTCTTCCTCTTCGGGAAGGATGATCTCGCCGTTCTCGTCCTCAATGGACACGCCCTCAAGATCCTCTTCGAGCAGCTCCTCCTGACCGAGAGCCGCCTCGATAGCGGCAACGTCGGCACGGTTGGCGAATGCCGCGTTGGCATCCTCCTCGTTGCAGAGCGTGGAAAGCTGGATCTCGTCGCCGTTCTGATCCAGAACGCGAACGTCAAGCGCAAGCGCCTGAAGCTCCTTCACAAGCACCTTGAAGGACTCGGGCACGCCGGGTGTGGGGATATTCTGACCCTTGATGATCGCCTCGTAAGCACGGCGGCGACCGTTGATGTCGTCAGACTTCACGGTCAGGATCTCCTGCAGCGTGTAAGCCGCGCCGTATGCCTCAAGTGCCCAAACCTCCATCTCACCGAAGCGCTGACCGCCGAACTGCGCTTTACCGCCGAGGGGCTGCTGGGTGATCAGGGAGTAAGGACCGTTTGCACGGGCGTGGATCTTATCGTCAACCAGGTGATGGAGCTTGAGGTAGTACATGATACCCACGGTTACGGGGTTATCAAAGGGATCGCCGGTACGGCCGTCGTACAGGGTGGTCTTGCCGTCAATGACCTTGACCTTGCCCTCACGGATCAGCTCGCCGATCTTTTCTTTATCAGCACGAAGCTCGTCGTCAACACGGATATAGTCAACGTTGCCGTTCTCGTCGGTCTGCTCAAAGAAGAGCTCCTTGCCGTCTACGTTTTCGCCTGCACGGATCTCACGAGCCATACCTGCCATACGCATACATTCCATAATGTCCTTCTCGTTCGCACCGTCAAACACAGGGGTCATGATCTTCCAGCCCAGCTTTCTGGCGGCAAGACCAAGGTGGACCTCAAGCACCTGACCGATGTTCATACGGGAAGGCACGCCCAGGGGGTTCAACACGATATCCAGAGGCGTTCCGTCGGGAAGGAAGGGCATATCCTCGGGGGGCAAAATACGGGAAACGACACCCTTGTTGCCGTGACGGCCTGCCATTTTATCGCCCACGGAGATCTTACGCTTCTGCGCGATATAAACGCGGACCTGCTTGTTGACACCTGCGGGCAGATCGTCGCCGTTTTCGTGCGAGAACACCTTAACGTCGACAACGATACCCGACTCACCGTGAGGCAAGCGCATCGAGGTGTCACGCACCTCTCTTGCCTTCTCGCCGAAGATGGCGCGAAGCAATCTCTCCTCTGCGGTCAGCTCGGTCTCGCCCTTGGGCGTGATCTTGCCGACCAGAATGTCGCCTGCGCGGACCTCGGTTCCCTTCTTGACGATACCCTCGGCATTCAAATCCTTGAGCGCGTCCTCACCCACATTGGGAATCTCACGCGTAATTTCCTCCGGGCCGAGCTTGGTATCACGGGCATCGTGGGTGTATTCTTCAATATGAAGAGAAGTATATACGTCTTCACGGACCAAGCGCTCGTTGAGCAATACGGCGTCCTCGTAGTTATAGCCTTCCCAGGTCATAAAGCCGATCAGAGCGTTCTTACCCAGCGAGATCTCGCCGTTGTCGGTTGCGGGGCCGTCCGCGATCACGCGGCCTTCCTCCACCAGCTCGCCCTTCGAAACGGTGGGACGCTGGTTGTAGCAGGTGCCCTGGTTGGTGCGCTTGAACTTAATGAGCTCGTAAACGTCACGCTCGCCGTTCTCACGAACGATGATGACCTTATCGGCATCGACGTACTCGACCACGCCTGCGTGCTCGGCGACGATCACGACGCCGGAATCGACAGCAGCCTTGTACTCCATACCGGTACCGACGATGGGAGAGTCGGTGACCATCAGCGGCACTGCCTGCTTCTGCATGTTGGAGCCCATCAGCGCACGGGAGTTGTCATCGTTTTCAAGGAAGGGGATCATTGCGGTCGCGACGGAAACCACCATCTTGGGCGATACGTCCATATAGTCGACCTGAGATGCCTCGACCTCGCGGATCTCGTTCTTATCACGAACGTTGACGATCTTGTTGATGAAGTGTCCTTCTTCATCCAGAGGCTCGTTTGCCTGAGCGATGATATAGCGATCCTCCACGTCAGCGGTCATGTACTCGACCTCATCGGTGACGATGCCCTTCTCCTTGTCGTACTTGCGATAGGGGGCTTCAATGAAGCCGTAATCGCTGATACGGGCATAGGTGGTCAGGTAGGAGATCAGACCGATGTTGGGACCTTCGGGGGTCTCGATGGGGCACATACGGCCGTAGTGCGTATAGTGTACGTCACGGACGTCGAAGGATGCGCGGTCACGGGAAAGACCGCCGGGACCGAGAGCCGACAGACGGCGCTTGTGAGTAAGCTCAGCCAGAGGGTTGTTCTGGTCCATGAACTGAGACAGCTGAGAAGAACCGAAGAACTCACGGATACCGGTCGCAACGGGACGGGTGTTGATCAGCATCTGAGGAGACAGCTTGTCAACATCCTGGGTCGCCATACGGTCGGTGATGGTCTTATTCATACGGGTGAAGCCGATACGAAGCTGATTTTGCAGCTGCTCGCCTACGCTGCGGATACGACGGTTGCCAAGGTGGTCAATATCGTCATACTGACCAATGCCCTCGTCGTGCATCAGGCAAAGCATATAGTTGATGGACGCAAAGATATCGTCCTTGGTGATGTGCTTGGGTGCAAGCTCTGCGATACGCAGGCGTGCCATATCCTTGACGGCATCCACGTCGCCCTCGGCTGCCTCGATGATCTCAAGCAGCACGTCGGTACGAACCTTTTCGTTGATACCGCAATCCTTCAGATCGTAGCCAAGCAGGCATTCGGGGTCGATGGTGTTGTTGGAGAACACCTTGACATGCTCGCCGTTTGCGAGCTCGATCACGACCTCGTTGACGCCGGCGCGCTCGATGGTAAGGGCATCCTCAACCGAAAGGGCTGCGCCTGCCTCGAAGATCACCTCACCGGTGATGGGGCTGACGGCGGGCTCGGCAAGCTTTCTGCCCGAAATACGCGTGGACAGCGCGACCTTCTTGTCGAACTTGTAACGGCCGACGGGCGCGATGTCGTAGCGACGGTTATCAAACAAAATGTCAGAGAGCAGCTTTTGTGCGGCATCCACCACAGCGGGCTCGCCAGGACGGAGCTTCTTGTAGATCTCCTTGAGCGCTTCCTGACCGATCGAGGTGCGGTTACGCTCAGCGATCTCCTCAGACTCATCCTTGTCGAAGGTGGCGCGCAGGCGCTCCTCTTCCCCAAAGATGGCGCAAACATCCTCACGGCTCTCGATCATGGGCTTGTCTCCCAGAGCGCCGAGCGCACGGATGAGCATCGTGATCGGAACCTTACGGTTTTTATCGATGCGGACGTAAAGAACGCCGCTGTTATCGGTTTCATATTCAAGCCATGCGCCACGGTAAGGGATGATCTGTGCGGTGTAGTTGCGCTTGCCCATCTTATCGATCTCAGAGGCATAGTACATACCGGGCGAACGAATGATCTGCGAAACGATGACACGCTCCGCACCGTTGATCACGAAGGTGCCGTTTTCGGTCATGAGCGGGATCTCGCCCATAAAGACGTCGGAATTCTGCACCTCGCCGGTTTGCTTGTTGGTCAGACGGACCTTGACACGAAGGGGTGCGGCGTAGTTGACGTCACGCTCCTTGCACTCCTCAACGGTGTACTTGGGCTTCTGATCGATCGAATAGGACAAAAACTCGATAGACAAATTACCCGAAAAATCGGTGATGGGAGATACATCGCGCAGCACCTCCGCAAGTCCCTCTTCCAGGAACCACTTGAAGGATTTGGTCTGCACCTCAACCAGGTTGGGCAGATCCAGTGTGTAACGCGACTTTGAAAAACTCATTCTTTTGTTCTGTCCGAGTTTTTGCTCTTTGACGTTGACCATGAATTCTATCACTCCATTCATTGTTGTGCCCTGTCGCCCGTCGACGGCAGGACCGGGGTTGCGACCGATAGATCGTTATAAATATATCGGTACAAAGTCTTGCAAACCACCTAAAAAAAGGCATAATTTGCAATTATAATGCAGTTTAATATTATAGCAAAGTCCGAGGCGATTGTCAAGGGGTTTTTTCATCTTTTTTTCATTTTTTTGCCAAGTCAAGAAAAATATTTTTAATTTTTTTCAAAAAACCCTTGCTTTTTGCGCTCAGATGTGTTACAATACCTAACTGTATGGACGATTGCGACAGCGCACCCTCTCAGGCGCCGTCGTGCAAACCAAAATTTTTAAGGGGGGTAAGTGATATGCCGAATATCAAAAGTGCTAAGAAGCGCGTCAAGGTCACCGCTGCAAAAACGATGCAGAACAAAATGTTCCGCACCCAGCTCAAGACCGAGATGAAGAAGTACGAGGCTGCTGTTGCCGCAGGTGACATCGCACTCGCACAGGAAACCTACAAGGCCGCTGTTAAGAAGCTTGACATGGCTGTTTCCCGCAACATCATGCACAAAAATGCCGCTGCTCGCAAGAAGAGCCAGTTCACCAAGAAGCTGAACGCAATGGGTTGATTCCCTTTGCCAAGAGAAAATGCCGAATGCCCTTGACCCGGGGCATTCGGCTATTTTCTTTTTTCACGCGCCTAAAAAATTAAACGATTTAAATCCTTTAAAGGATTGACACAAAGGCAAACAAGGGGTATAATAAAACGTGAGGTGATCTCATGTATTATCGCAGTATAACCGAGCTGGTGGGCGGCACGCCCCTGTTTGAGCCGGTTCGTTTCAACAAGCAAGAAAACCCCGATGCAAGGGTGCTGCTCAAGCTGGAGGGCTTCAACCCCGCGGGCAGTGTCAAGGACCGTGTGGCGCTTGCTATGATCCTGGATGCGGAAGCCAAGGGGCTCTTGCGCCAAGGCTCCGCCATCATTGAGCCGACCAGCGGCAACACAGGCATCGGCCTTGCCGCCATCGGTGTTCCCCGCGGCTACCGCGTCATTCTGACCATGCCCGACACGATGAGCATCGAACGCAGAAGGCTGCTTGCGGCATATGGCGCAGAGATCGTGCTGACACCCGGCGCTGAAGGTATGAAGGGCGCGATCGACAAGGCGACAGCCCTTGCCGCCGAGATCGACGGTGCGTTCATCCCCTCTCAATTCGACAATCCCGCAAACCCTGCGGCGCATCGTGCCACCACGGGGCCCGAGATCTTCGAGGATACGAACGGTCACGTTGATATCTTTGTCGCGGGCGTTGGCACGGGTGGTACCTTCAGCGGCACGGCAAGCTATCTGAAATCAAAGCTCCCCGCGCTCAAGGCTGTCGCAGTGGAGCCAGCCTCCTCCCCAATGCTTTCCACGGGTGTTGCGGGCGCGCACGGTCTGCAAGGCATTGGCGCGAATTTTGTGCCCGACAATTTTGACCGTTCTCTCGCGGACGAGATCGTATCCGTGACCGAAGAGCAAGCCTATGCCGCCGCACGCGCTCTTGCGCGTTGTGAGGGTATTCTGGTCGGCATCTCGTCGGGCGCGGCGCTTCACGCGGCAAGCGTGCTTGCCAATCGCCCCGGAAACAAGGGCAAGGTGATCGTTGCCCTTCTGCCCGATACGGGCGACCGTTATCTTTCCACTCAGCTTTTTGAGTAACCCTTAAAAGAAAAGGAGCATATCATGAAAAGAAAACTTGGTATTAACATGAATTTCATTGGTGGCATCCCCCAGCCGGAGCAGCTGAGAATGGCACACGACGCAGGCTTTGAAAGCTTTTTCACCGGCTCGCAGGACCCCGCAAATATCGCCGCTTTGCGCGCGCTTGCGGATGAGCTTGGTATGGAATTTGAAACCATCCACGCCCCCTTTGGCGGCATCAACAATATGTGGATCGCGGGTATGGAATACCTGAACATTTACAAGGCAATGCGCCGTTCGATCGACCTCGCGGCTGACAACGGCGTTCCCGCTGTGGTCACGCACGTTTCAAGCGGCTGGTATCCCCCCGGAATCAACGATCTTGGCTTGCAGCGCTTTGACGAGATCGTGCTTTACGCGGCTGACAAGGGCGTAAAGCTGGCATTCGAGAACCTTCGCTGCATCGGCAACCTTTCCTATTTTGCCGAGCGCTATGAAAAGCTGGACAACGTGCGCTTCTGCTACGACCTTGGTCACGAGCATTGCTATACCAAGACCTTACAGTGGATGGACGTGTTCTGTCACAAGCTGATCTGCACACATATTCACGACAACCTTGGCAGAGATTTCGAGAAGGTCGGCAGCCCCGATATGCATCTGCTGCCCTTTGACGGCACCACGAACTATCAGCGCGCCATTGACAAGATGGACGAGTACGGCTATCGCGGGCCGCTCACCCTTGAGGTCGGGCGCGGCGAGCGATACCAGGATCTGTCGCCCGAGGAGTTCCTGAAGACCTGCCACGAGCGCCTGGAGCGCATTGCCGCTATGTCGAAGGCGCCCGACCCCGAGGATGCCCCCGCCGAATAAGTCCTTTTTACTATAATGTAACCACGATCTGCGAACAGGAGGTATTTGCTATGAATCAGGGCTATAACAACGGTCAATCCGATCAGAACAATCAGCAAAATCAGCAAAACCAGCAAAATCAGCAAAACCAGCAAAATCAGCAAAACCAGCAGAATCAACACGGATACGGTCAGCAAGGCTACAAAAACCCATACGGCACACAGGGAAATCCCTACGGCAGCTACTACGGCTCGCAGGGCAACCCTTACGGCAACCCCTATGGTACGCAGGGTAACCCCTACGGCAATTCTTACAACAACCCCTACGGTCAGCAGGGTAACCCTTACGGCGATCCTTACGGTGGATACCGTCCGCCCATTCACTTCCAGACCGGACCTGATAGCAATGCGCGCACCTGTCATACCTTGGGTCTGCTTTCGGTGATCTGTCTGTTCCTTTCGCAATTCCTTTCCATCATCCTCGGCGCTTTTGCATTAAGTTATGCCAAGAAATCCTTCAACATGCTCGGCTATGAATGTCCCGAGATGAGAAGCGGACGCACGATGGGCAAGGTCGGACTGATCGTCGGCTCGATCTTAACGGGACTTTCGATCGTATTTTACATTATTGTAATCTTCGTTGCCATTGCGGGCGCGATCTGAATAAAACGAGCTGCCTCAAGGCTTTGAGGCAGCTCGTTTTTCATCCATTCCCCGCCGCTTCGCTTTCCTTGCTTCCAAGCAGTGCTTTGATCAGCAAGGAAAGTGCAGGTCCAAGGAAAACACCCGCGACGCCAAACAGCTTAAAGCCCGCATAAAAGGAGACCAGCATCAGGATCGGGTGAAGCCCAAGACTTTTGCCGACAAGATGGGGCTCGGCGATCTGCCGCACGACCGTCATCACGCCGTAAAGGATCAGCAGTCCGATGCCGCGCGAGACATTGCCCGTGGCAAAGGAGAACAGCGCAAAGGGCACAAGCACGGTGCCGACTCCAAGCACGGGCAAAATGTCAAGCACGGCGGTAAGAAACGCGATCAAAAAGACATAATCCACCCGTAAAATGATCAGCCCGACCGCAAGCTGTGCGAAGGTCAATAAGAATAGAAGGAAATAGGCGCGGAAATAGCGGCGCGCCGCCTCTGCCGCACGGCTTCGCCATGCGGGCACGCGATCGGCAAAGCGGTGCGGTATCAGATGCGTGAGAGCACGGCACACCGTTTCAAACTCGATGGCGAAGTAAAAGCAGGAGATGACCGTGACCAGCACGAAAAGCAGCAGTGAGGGTAAGCTCCGCAAGAGCGCGCCAAAAGCGCCCGTCACACGCTCGGAAAAACGGGAGAGCACGGTTTGAAGCTGCTCTGACACAAACGCCTCGGTATCCCCGAGAAAATACTGCAAAAAATCCGCCTGCTGCAGCTTTTCCACAAAGGGGATGCGCTGAAAAAAGCCCTTGACAACTCCGATAAAACGGGCGATCTGTCCGTCTGGCGCGGCGCTGTCCTCGATCAAGAACACGAACAGCTTTTGCAGCTCGATCAGCAGTCTGCTGCAAAGGGCATACACCAAAGCCCCCAGGATCACAAGCGTGAGCAGCGTGATCAAGGCCGCAATAACCTTTTTGGGACAGCTTGTGCGGCGAGAGAGCCAGATCACGACGGGTCGTGTCAGCAGTGCCAACGCAAAGGCGATCAAAAACGGGCAAAAAAGTGCCAGCGCATAGCGCCCCACAAGATACAGCGCCGCGATCACACCAAGGACTGTGACCGTGACCGAGGCGGCACGGTGCCAATCAGTTTTTGTCAAGCTATCACTCCCCCTTTTCGCTCTTTTCGCTTTTTTATAGTATGTATCCAAAAAGCAAAAAAATGCAAAATAAATATAGCGGCGTTCTTTGAGAGCGCACTTTGACAAAAAGTGCTTTTTTTTACCCCGTCAGAAGGTGTTTTTGCGATAAAAAAGCAAAAAAATTCTATTTCGGGGGATTGACAAAGCTCTTTTTCCGTGTTAAAATAAAATGGAAGAATGTCTTTGTGAGCGTGTGGTATTTACGTCTGATCCCGCTCATTTTTTATTCTATATATTATATAATTCGGAGGCTTGTATGAAACGGCTTCTTTTATTGATATTAGCGCTGTGTTTGGTCGCCGCACTCGTCGCGTGCGACAGCAACACAACCCAACCTACGCCAAGCAACAACACGACCGATACCACTGCCGCAACGCCCGTAGTAGATCCCGCGACCTCTTACACGACCTCCCTGCCCGTAGCGGACGGCGTTACCAATTTCGTCCAGTTTACGATGGTGGGCGGCTCCACCTTTGTGGTGGAGCTTTACCCGGATATCGCACCCGATACAGTGGACAATTTCCAGCGGCTTGTATATGCGGGCTTTTATGACGGGCTGACCTTCCATCGCATCTATAAGGATTTTATGATCCAGGGTGGCGACCCCAAGGGCGATGGCACCGGCTCCTCCCGTATGCAGATCAAGGGTGAATTTTCCGCGAACGGCTATGCGGGCAACACACTGCCGCACGAGCGCGGTGTGATCTCGATGGCGCGCAGGACCGATCCCGATTCGGCGAGCTGTCAATTCTTTATTATGCATCAGGACACCCCCTCGCTCAACGGCAATTACGCCGCATTCGGGCGCGTGGTCGCAGGTATGGAAACGGTCGACACCATCGCCGCGTTAGAGGTGACAGAGCAAAAGATCAGCAACGAAAAGACCAAGCCCGTGCGCGTTCCCGTGATCGAAAGTGCCTATTTTGTCGATTACACACCCACAGCCCCTACAACATAAGATATCATTCCCATTCAAAAACCGCTTTCCCTGCCCTTTACTGACAGGAAAAGCGGTTTTTTGCTTTGGCATCGGCGCCTTAGACGATCATCTCTCCGCGCAAGAAATTCAGGATCTTTTTCTCCTCACGCGAGACCTTGACCTGCGAGAGCCCAAGCGCATCGGCCGTCTGTTGCTGTGTGCGGTCACGGTAGTAGCGCAGCAGCAATATCTTGCGCCACAGCGGTGGCATCTGCCCGATCGCATCGCGCAAAGCGATGCGGTCGCTGAGGATCGCGGGCTCGTTGGCACTCTCATCATCGGTGATCCGCTCGGCAAGCTCGCCCTTATCCTCCTCAAACACGCATTCCGATAAAGAGGTGACGGGAGAGACAGAGGCAAGTGCGATTGCCGCTTCCTCCTTGCTAACGCCGCAGAACGCGGAAAGCTCCTCGATAGAGGCTTCCCTGCCCTCGCTCTCCGCGATCTCGCGGCGGCGGCGCGTGAGGTCTGTGGCGAGCTTTTTGTAGCCGCGGCTGACACGGATCATACCGTCATCCCGCAAATGGCGGCGGATCTCACCGACGATCAGCGGTACCGCAAAGGTCGAAAAGGCGGTGCCGCGGCTTGTGTCAAAGGTGCGGATGGCACGCAGCATACCGATCGTGCCGATCTGCAGCAGATCCTCATATTCGGTGCCGCGGTCGCGAAAACGCAGCGCCGCATTGCGTACGAGCCCCATATTTTCGCAAAGCAGCACCTCGGTCGCGGCGGTCGCCTCTGCCTGGTTTGTTGACTGCGCCTTGACGATCAGGTCATAATGCCTTGCCTGACGGGCATTTTCTTCCACGGGATCACTCCTTTGTGGCAGGGTCGCTTCCAATACGCTTGGTCATGATCACGACCGTACCCTGCCCCGGGCGCGAGCGTACCACGAGCCTGTCCATAAAATTTTCCATAACGGTGAAGCCCATACCGCTGCGCTCGTTTGCGGCATCGGTAGTAAACAAAGGCTCACGGGCACGGCGCACGTCGGCGATGCCGCAACCCTTGTCCTTGATGACCACACGAACCGTGCCGTCGGCATAGAGCACGACCGTTATGTAGATGATCCCCGTACCGCTTGGATACGCGTGGACGATACAGTTGGTCACTGCCTCGGATATGGCACATTTGATGTCGGCAAGCTCGGTGGCGCTTGGATTTTGCTGCGCGCAAAATGCCGCTATCGCAGAGCGCGCCATCCCCTCGTTGACGGACAGCGCGGGCAAGCTGATGCTCATACGGTTTTTTTCATCACTTCTTCTTTTTTTCATCTTCCTTCTCCTCTCAAGCCGCCGCTGATCTCAAAAAAGCGCTCCATACCCGCAAGGGTCAAAATTTTCATAATGCGCCGATTGGGGTTTTCGATCGCCATCACGCCGCCAAGCTCCCGCATCAGGCGGTAGCGCCCCATCAAAAGTCCCAGCCCCGCGCTATCCATAAATTCGATACGGCCAAGGTCCAGCACCAGCCGCCTTGGGCGCTCACGTAATATCAGCGCGTCCAGATCCTCGCGCAGTCCCACCGCGCCGTGATGATCGATCTCACCGTACAGCGATACGCGAAGCAGCTGATCGCGCGACTGTGTTTCATAGCTATATTCGGTATGAATCATTTTCTCACTTCCTTTTTTCTAAAATTCTATCACGAAAAGGGCGCAAAAAAAGTCGCAACGCGGCGACCCCAAAAATTTGGTTGTCGTCGCGTTGCGACTTTTTTATTGCTTTTGATAAAGGGCGATATCGATCTGGGCGCCCACCGTGAGCGATGCAAGCGCGGCAAGCCGCGCTCTGCCCGCTTCGGGCGTGCGGTAAAAGTAAGGAGTCATCGCAAAAAGGCTTTGCAATGCCGCCGCATCCAGCTCCATATCGAAAGCAAGGCGCTCGGTGGCGATCTCCTTCATTTGCGTTGGTGCATCGGCACGCGGCTCGTTTTGATATGGCGTGTCGTAAAGCACCTTTTTCAGTGAATAGAGGTGATCTGGCCCTGCCCCCGCGAGCAGCAGGATGCCGCCCGGCTTTAACACACGCAAAAATTCTTCCTCGCACACGGGCGCAAAGAGGCTTACGACCGCATCCGCAGAGGCATCCTGCACGGGCAGATCAAAAATGCCCGCCACCGCAAAGAGCGCCTCGGCATGGGCGCGAGCCGCGCTCTTTGCGGCGCGCTTGATGCCGTTTTTGGAAAGGTCAAGCCCCAGCACCCGAAAGCCGCTTTCTGCCATGCAAACGGCATAATACCCCTCGCCACAGCCCGCATCTACAACGGCACCGCCACCCACGTGCCCGCGCAGCAGCGCGCAAACGCGATCGGCAAAGGGCGCGTAGTGCCCGCCCGACAAAAACGCGGTGCGCGCGCGGATCAGCACGCTGTCGTCTCCGCCGCCTGCCGCCTTGGATGAGGCAAGATTGACATAGCCCTCCTTGGCGAGGTCAAAGCAATGGCGGCGTGCGCCGTCGCAAAAAAGAGAGCTCCCCTCCCTGACCAGATGTCCCTTGCAAACAGGGCACCGCAACAGTTGACTGTACCACATAGCACGCCTCCCGAAAAGTTTTCTTTATTTTATCACAATAGGAAGGAAAATGCAAGGCGGAAGAATTGCAAAAGTTAATTATGCTCAAAACAATCCTTCACCGCCTTCGGCGGAGCTCCCTTTGCACAAGGGAGCCTTTTTAAGCTTTATATCAAATCTTCCCCTTTCGTTAAAAAAGCAAGCAAGACGATGGTGTACCGCAAAAAGCGAGGCGAAGGCGTACGTGTGTACGTCGAGCCGCTTTTGAGGAACACCGAAGTATTGCGCCGCTTTTTTAGCGAAACAAAAAAGAAAAAGGCGAGTGCCCACACATAGTGAACTCTCGCCTATTTCCATTTTCCTTATTACTGTGCGTTCTTTCTTGCTTCGAAGCAAGCGCTGCAGTAAACAGGTCTGTCGCTGGAGGGCTGGAAAGTAACCTTCGCCTCACCGCCGCACTCCGCGCAGGTGGTGATGAAGTACTCTCTGGGTGCGCGGTTAGCATTCTTCTTTGCATCGCGGCACGCCTTGCAGCTCTTGGGCTTGTTCATAAAGCCCTTCTCTTTGTAGAACTGTTGCTCGCCTGCAGTGAATACGAATTCGTTGCCGCATTCCTTGCAAACCAGAGTTTCGTCCTCAAAGACCTCTTCTGCGCCAGTCATCATAACTTCCTCGTTCATTGCCTTTACCTCACTTTATTGTGATTGTTTTTGCCCGTAGACGGATTTCGACCGACACCTTTGAGATCTTCAACGCTCTGGATTAAGCTACCGGGGCATATAGAATGACGTCAATCGCCCGACCTCAGCTCCGCGCGGAGCTTGCGGCGAATGCGATAAACGGCATTTTCGATTGAATGTGGCTCTTTGCCAAGCGCGCGTCCGATCTTCTTGGCAGAGCACCCTGCCATATAAAGATTCCAAACGCAATTTTCGAAGGGCGAGAGCACCTTGCGAATGCGGGCGCGAAGCAGCTGAACTGCCTCCTCCTCCATCAAAAGATGCGCGGGGTCCCCTTCACCGTCATCCCATTCCGCAAGCCATTCATCGGGAACGGGGAGCTCGGTTTTGCTATTGATCAGCCAAGCACGCAGGAAAGAAGAAAGCGCGTTGCTGATACAGATCTTGGCATACAGCCCAAATTCGACCTTGCTTTGCGAAAGGTCGAAGCTAAGCGATGCGCGGTACAACGCAAGCCAAGCCACCTGCCGAAAATCATCGACGTCAAACGCATCAAGTCCGCTTGTATAGTGCGCGACCTCGGCGCGAACCAAGGGATCGTACATCTCAAGCAGATCGTCAAAGGCGTTCTTCTCTCTTTTGCGAACACGGTCAAGCAAAATTTCGATTTGGGCAGAGTTATGGTTTGCTTTCATAAAACCTCACATAAGTTGATTATATCATAATTTTACAATTTGTCAATAGATTATTTCTCAATTTTTTCGATTTTTTTCACAAAAAAGCGAAAAATTTTGTGAAATATACCGAAATTTTACTTTTTTATCGCCTCAAAAAAATTTTTTTGACTGTTTTTCGCTCTCACTGTTCACGCTTTGTTCATAAACAGTATATCAATCAAAAAGGTAGTTCATATTGCCCGCAAGCAGGGCGTGCACGCCGCGATAGATCACCTCGGGGCGGTCCTGGAAATTTTCCTTCAGGCGTGCGGCACGGTCTGCCGAGTCGATGACCAGCGACGTTGTGAAGATCGTCTCACCCTTCTCGATCAGCGCGCAGGAGAAATCGTATCGCCCATCCTCACGGCGATGGAATTCACACCTCGTTTCGGTGCCGCGACTTTTGAAGTCCAGATAGCGCAGCGCCGCCGCAAGGCTTTTTTCAAGGATCGAGGAAAGGATATCGCTATGCAGCGATTCTGCCACCATTCTTCCCTTTTCGGTGATGTCATAGGTCTGTTCTCCGCCCTGCTCGCCCGCGACCTCGATCAGACCGTCGTCCAGCATCGTATGGAATGCCTCGGCAAAGTCCAGATACATAATGTAGTCGGTCTGCATCACGATATCGTTCAGCGTGACAAAATCCAGTGGGCGCCCCACGTTTTCCATCAAGTACAGCACAAATATCTTAACGTTTCGAACACTTCCGATCGCTGATCCCACGGTCATCTCTCCTTCCGCTTTGAAAAGTTGCTTTATTTTATCATATTTTTTCACTTTTTTCAATAGTTTTATTTGCATTTTGCCAAAAAGTGTGGTATAATGATAAAATCACAGACAGAAAGGATATCCCTTCTTATGGTAAATGTTGCGATTCTCGGCTTTGGTGTAGTCGGCAGCGGTGCTGCCGAGGTCCTCACCGACAACCGCCGTGTCATTGAAAAAAATCTGGGCAAGACCGTTGCCGTCAAGCGCATTCTTGATCTGCGCGATTTCCCCGACAGCCCCTTTGGCGCGCTTGTCACCCACGATTTCAACGATATTTTAAACGACCCCGAGATCTCCATCGTCGCTGAGATGATGGGCGGCTCTCACCCTGCTTACGATTTCACAAAGGCTTGCCTTGAGGCAGGCAAGAGCGTGGTGACCTCCAACAAAGAGGTGGTCGCCAACTTCGGCGCGGAGCTTTTGGAGCTTGCGGCAAAGAACGGCGTGCGCTACCTCTTTGAAGCGAGCGTCGGCGGCGGTATTCCGATCATCCGCCCGATGGTCAACGACCTTGCTTCCAACGAGATCATTTCCGTCAACGGTATCCTCAACGGCACGACCAACTACATTCTCACCAAGATGCTGGATGAGGGTGCTTCTTACGAGGACGTTTTGAAGGATGCGCAGGCAAAGGGATATGCCGAGCGCAATCCCGCCGCTGACGTCGAGGGTCTTGATGCCGCGCGCAAGATCGTCATTCTGGCTGCCCTCTCCTTTGGTAAGCTGCTGAACCCGAACAAGATCTACTGCGAGGGCATCACCAAGATCTCCTCCGAGGATGCGGAGACCGCCAAGGCGTTCGGCTGCTCCGTGAAGCTCATCGGTCACACCGAGCTTGTGGACGGCAAGGTGCTGGCGATGGTCAGTCCCCGTATGATCCCCTGCTCCAATCCCCTTGCGGGCGTTTCGGACGTCTTCAACGGCATTCTGGTCGACGCCAATATGCTGGGAGAGTGCATGTTCTACGGCAAAGGTGCCGGCAAGCCGCCCACCGCAAGCGCCGTGGTCGCCGATATCATCGACATTGTAGCGCATATGGGTCAGGACGGCGTACGCGCGCCCAAATTCGAGGTCGCGACTGATGCCGATTACGCCGATTTCGGTGCCTATGCAACAAAACGTTGCTTCTCCTTCGCGAACACCGTCGACGCCGCAGACAAGATCCACAAAGTCTTTGGCGACGCGCTCACGGCTGTCGTTGGAGAGCGCATTGCGGTGATCTCCGAAGCATTGACCGAAAAAGACGCCGCCGAGGCTGCCGCCAAGGTCGGACTTGCTTTGGTTTCGAGCATTCGGATGCTTTGATAGATGAAAAAGAGGAGTTCCTCCGGGGCCTCCTCTTTTTTTGCCTGAATACGGACGGCGCTCGCAAGCTCAATTCCGTCGCTACGCTCCTTACGGGACGTCGAGGGCGCCGTCCCCTACGGGTTAGTACGATATTCCATCGTTGGTCGAGGATTCGGACCGTCCAGGAGGCCGTCCCCTACGGGTTGGGCGATATTCTGCGGCTACGCGTCATCCTGAGCAGGGCGCAGCCCGTAGTCGAAGTTTTGCGAGGTGCAGCAACGCAAACGAGCAAAACCGAGGAACGATAGTGACGAAGGGATCCACGAGGGATATACAATAGCTTTCCTGCCCGATGTTACTTTTTGTGCAATCTTTTAGGATGTTACTCTGCACACGAAAGCTATTGGTATTCTATTCGAGATCCCACTGCGGCTGCGCCTTGTGCTTTTGCTTGCTACGCTGACGCTTCGACCGCAAAAGTTCGACTACGGGCTATCGCCCTTCGCTCAGGATGACACATAGCCGTAAAACGAGACGATACAGCCGACACCCCTCACACACTCTCAAAATAATGCCGCGTTTCCTCGATCACCGCGCGGCGGCTCACAAGCAAAGTGGAAATGTTGAGGATCGCCATCAAGGCGATGATGAGATCGGTCAGCTCCCACAAAAGCGCGGGGGCGGCGACCGCACCAACGACCGAGCAAACAAGCACCGCAGGGATCATCCATTTTGTGGCGCGTGCCTTACCCGTGAGGTAGAGCAGGCACTCCGAGCCGTAATGCGACCAGCAAAGCACGGTGGCAAAGGCGAAAATGAGAATGGATAAAGAGAGCGTCGGGGCGGCGATCTCGCCCAGCACCGCGCCAAAGGCGTTGATCGCCAACATCGTGCCGCCTTCCCCAACGAGTGGCACGCCGCTGACGAGGATCGCAAGCGCGGTCATCGTGCAGAGCAACACGGTATCGACAAAGACCTCGATCATCCCCCAAACACCTTGCGCGGCGGGGCTTTTGGTTTCGGCGGCGGCGTGAGCGATGGGCGCTGTGCCGCAGCCTGCTTCGTTGGAAACAAGCCCACGCGCCACCCCATAGCGAAGCGACCTCGCCGTCAAAAAGCCAAGCGCGCCCGCGCCGCCGCTTTTCCACGAAAACGCGCCCTTGAAGATCGCGGAAAGAGCGTCGGGGATCGCCTCTCGGCGCAACACCAGCACCGCCGCCGATGCCACCGAAAACAGCACGCAAACAAAAGGCACAATGGCGATGCAAGCGTTTTCCACCTTGGCGCTGCCACGCGCCAAAATAACGGCGGCAAGTCCGCCAATGCCGATCCCGACCGCAAGGGGCGGCATATGGAACACGCCCGACATTGCCTCGGCAGCGGCTGAGCTTTGGATCACGCCGCCAAGCGTAAAGGAGCAAAGCAAACACAGCACGGCAAAGGCGGCGGCGAGTCCTTTTCCAAGCCTGCCGCCAAAGCCTTCTTTTATATAGAGCATCGCGCCGCCGTGCGCGCGTCCCGACGCGTCATAACGCCTTGTTCGGAGCGCCAGCACGATCTCCGCGTATTTGAGCAGCATCGCAAGGCATGCCGACACCCACATCCAAAAGACAGCCCCAGCACCCCCAAGCACGATGGCGGTGGCAACGCCCGCAATATTCCCTACCCCAAGCGTCCCCGCAAGCGCCACGGCAAGTGCACGGGCGGCGCTCTTGCCCCGTATCGCTCCCAACGCGCGGCGCGGATGGCGCAAGATCTTCCCCCCGACCGCAAACAAAAAATAGACACCCGCGCCGCAAAGCAGCAACGGCAGCAGCACCCCTGAAAGCACGCTCCCGATCCTCTCCATTGTCTCCTCCTTTATTTGTTAACATTGTGTGAATAATGGAAAATTGACTTGATTTTTCCAATATTTGTAGTACAATAATCTTATGAGTTAGCACTCTTGAACTATGAGTGCCAATTTTCGTGAAAATCCCCCATCTATCGGGCGGATCACGTCTATCTCGGGCAAGTGCCCAAAAGGAGGAAGATTATGACCATCAAACCCTTGGCCGACCGCGTTGTTGTAAAGCTTGTGGAGGCAGAAGA
>JAGALS010000021.1 GCA_017625065.1 Clostridia bacterium
GCACCGCCTCGGGATGATCTTCCTCGCCTGTCACCAGATTGAGCAAGCTATGGATACCGTAGCACAGATACACATAACTCACACCACCCGCAAGATACAGCGTATCGGTGCGGGGCGTTCTGCCCTTATGTGCATGGCAGGCGGTATCACCTGTACCGAAATAACACTCGGTTTCGGTAATACGGCGGCGCAGCACCTCGTTTCCTATCCGCCTGCATAGCAGCTTCCCGATCAGATCGGGCGCCAGCTCTGTCGCGGGGCGGGCAAAATAGCTTTGATCCAGCAGCATAAAAAATCTCCTTTACGGTTTGTTTTATTTTATCACAGACAAAAAGATTTTGCAAGGAAAATGATCAAAATCCGCCGTTATACCTTGACTTTATCCTTATTATCTTATATAATATTACCGTATCATTTATTAAAGGAGATCCCTTATGATCAAATTAACCAAGCAGGGTGTTTTCCTGGTAGACGGCAAGCCCGCCGCTACCGCTTCCATCGGCGCTGATGAAGCGCGCAAAAACACCATTGCATACTCGATCCTGCAATCGCACAACTCCTCGGGCAACGATAAGCAATTGAATATCCGCTTTGACGCGATGCTCTCTCACGATATCACCTACGTGGGTATCATTCAGACAGCACGTGCCAGCGGCCTTACCGAATTCCCCATGCCCTACGCGATGACCAACTGCCACAACTCGCTGTGCGCCGTTGGCGGCACCATCAACGAGGACGACCACGTCTTCGGTCTTTCCGCCGCAAAGAAATACGGCGGCATCTACGTGCCCGCAAATCAAAGCGTCATTCACTCGTTTGCGCGTGAGGAGATGGCAAAATGCGGTGCGATGATCCTTGGCTCCGACTCTCACACCCGTTACGGTGCGCTCGGCACGATGGCGGTGGGCGAGGGCGGCCCCGAGCTTGTCAAGCAATTGCTGAAAAATACATATGATATCCCCGCCCCCGAGGTCGTTTTGGTGTACCTCACGGGCAAGCCCAAAAAGGGCATCGGCCCGCACGACGTGGCGATCGCGCTTGTGGGTGCGACCTTCGAGAGTGGCTTTGTCAAGAACCGCGTGCTGGAATTCGTCGGCCCCGGTGTGAAGGAATTGCCCATCGACTTCCGTAACGGCATTGACGTGATGACCACCGAAACCACGTGCCTTTCCTCGATCTGGGAGACCGACGAGGTGGTGGAGCAACACTACAAGGCACACGGCAGACCCGAGGATTACAAAAAGCTCGCCCCCGGCAAGGTGGCGTACTACGACCGCATGGTCGAGATCGACCTTTCCAAGATGGAGTCGATGATCGCTCTGCCCTTCCACCCCTCCAGAGCTTACACCATTCACTATTTCAACGAGCACGCAAAGGAGCTGCTTGCAGAGGTCGAGGCAGAAGCCACCGAGAAATTCGGCAAGAAGGCAAAGCTGGACCTTGTTTCCAAGGTGCGCCCCGACGGAAAGGTCATGGCAGATCAGGGCATCATCGCGGGCTGTGCGGGCGGTATGTTCGACAGCATTGACGAGGCCTCCTCTATTCTCAAGACCGGCAACGTGGGCAACAGCTATTTTTCGCTGTCCGTGTATCCCACAAGCGTGCCCGTATCGCTGGAGCTGACACGCATCGGCGTTTCGGCCGAGCTGCTTGCAAACGGCGCTGTCATCAAGCCCTCATTCTGCGGCCCCTGCTTTGGTGCCGGCGACGTGCCTGCCAACAACGGCCTCTCGCTGCGTCACACCACCCGTAACTTCCCCAACCGTGAGGGCTCCAAGCCCGGCGAGGGACAGCTTTCGGGCGTTGCGCTGATGGATGCGCGCTCGATCGCGGCAACCGCCGCAAACGGCGGTATCATCACCGCGGCAACCGACGTGGACTACGACCACACCGCACACAAATACAATTACGACCGTTCGGTCTATGAAAAGCGCTGCTACTACGGCTTCGGCAAGGCAGACAAGGATGCGGATCTGATCCTTGGTCCCAACATCACCGATTGGCCCCGTATGTACGAGCTTGCCGACAATATGCTGGTCGAGCTTGCCGCTGTCATTCACGACCCGGTCACCACGACCGACGAGCTGATCCCCTCGGGTGAGACCTCGTCCTACCGCTCCAACCCCCTGCGCCTTTCTGAGTTTGCCCTCTCCCGCCGTTGCCCGCAGTATGTAGGGCGCTCCAAGGCGGTCGCAGCCGATGAAGCCGCACGCCGTGAGGGTAAGGTGTCGGATAAGATCAAATTCGCACTTTCCAAGGTGGGTGATGCCGAAGCGCTTGCGCCCGTGACGCAATTCGGCTCTTGCGTGTTCGCAAACAAGCCCGGTGACGGCTCGGCGCGCGAGCAAGCGGCATCCTGCCAGAAGGTGCTGGGCGGCTTTGCAAACATCTGCTATGAGTTCGCCACCAAGCGCTATCGCTCCAACTGCATCAACTGGGGAATTTTGCCCTTTACGCTTGACAAAAACACCGAATTTTCGTATACGGAGGGCGATTTTGTTTACATCCCCAACGTGAGAAGCGGTATTGCTTCGGGCAAGGAGACCTTCCAAGCCAAGGTCATCCGCGCAAGCGGCGAGACCGAGGATATCACCCTTTACGTAAAGGGACTCACCGAAAACGAGAAGGAAATCATCCTGCGCGGTTGCCTGATGAACTATTACGCAGCACAAAACAAATAACACCCAGGAGGTATTTGAAATGGCATTCAATCCTGCCCGTTTGCTCCCCACCCCGAAGCGCATGGAGGTGGTTGAGGGCGTCTTGCGCGTTCCCGCATCCGCCTCGGCGCTTCACGCTCCGTTTGAGGAATTTTCCAACACGCTTCGCGTTTCTTTGAACAAGATATTCTGCACCGAGATCGCCGAGGGCGAAGGCGTTGTACTAAAGCACGACGCCTCGATCAAGCCCGGCGCTTACGCGATCGACACCACGGGCGAGCAGATGGTGCTTTCTGCCGCCGACGACGAGGGCATCGTTTACGCTATCGCTACGGCGTTGCAGATGATCTCGCTCAGCGGCGAGGAGATCGTTGTCCCCATGGTCCGCATTGAGGACGCACCCGACAAAAGCTATCGCGGTCTGATGGTCGATCTTGCCCGCAAGTGGCACCCCGCAAGCAAGGTCTTGCATTACATCGACATTTGCTTTATGCTGAAGCTCCGCTATCTGCATCTGCATTTTATGGATACGCAAAGCTATACACTCCCCTCTCGCGCATTTCCCAAGCTCTGCGAGCCCTACCGTCACTATTCCTATGAGGACATCGCAGAGTTCTGTGCTTACGCGAAAGCGCGCGGTGTCATTTTGATCCCCGAGTTTGAAGTTCCGGGACATGCCTCTGTTTTAGTGAGACAGTACCCCGAAATTTTCAGCAACGTCGTGGACGACGAGGAATGTGCAACGCTTGTTACGGAGGGCGGCGAGATCATTACGTCAAACGCCCTGATCTGCGCGGGCAACCCAAAGACATCCGACGCCGTCCGCACGCTGCTCCGCGAGCTTTGCGAGATCTTTCCCGATTCACCCTATATTCATATCGGCGGTGACGAAGCAAACGTCAAGGCATGGAATTTCTGTACCCATTGCAGAGCTTATATGAAAGAACACGGCATCAAGGACGAGCGCGAGCTTTACAGCGAATTCACGGGACGTGTGGCGCAAATGGTGTTCGATCTTGGCAGAACGCCCATCGTGTGGGAGGGCTTCCCCAAGGAGGGCGTGCACTACATTCCCAAGGATACCATCGTCATCGCGTGGGAATCGCACTATCATTTAGCGCCCGATCTGCTTGACGCGGGCTTCCAGATCATCAACGCGTCCTGGCAGCCCCTTTACATAGTGCCGAAAATGCACCTGCGTTGGTACGCCAAGGATATTTTGAATTGGAACGTCTATAATTGGCAGCATTGGTGGAAAAATTCCCCCGCGCGGCTCAATCCCATACACGTCCCCCCGACAGACCGTGTGCTTGGCGCGCAGATCTGCGCGTGGGAGGGCATTTATGAGCAGGAGGTCGGACTTGTGATGGAAAACTGCGCGGCACTGTCCGAGCGGCTTTGGAATCTTGAGCGCTGCGACGATGACGATGCTTGCTATCGCCGCATTTCGGCTATCGTCACGCGTACCACGCTCCTCATTCAGGATGTATAAGCTTTTTTGAGATTTTTGCTTTTCGGCAGATCAATAAATCAATCAAACACAAAATCTTTTTTAAAATTCGGAGGTATTGAATATGAAAAAGATCAAAATGACAACGCCGCTGGTCGAAATGGACGGCGACGAAATGACCCGTGTGCTCTGGCAGATGATCAAGGACGAGCTGCTGCTCCCCTTTGTGGATCTGAAGACCGAATACTATGACCTCGGCCTTCCCGAGCGCGAAAAGACCAAGGACAAGGTCACCTTTGACAGCGCTTACGCCACCCAGAAGTACGGCGTAGCGGTCAAGTGCGCGACCATCACGCCCAACAAGCAGCGCGTGGAGGAATACAACCTTTCCGAAATGTGGAAGTCCCCCAACGGCACCATCCGCGCGATCCTGGACGGTACGGTATTCCGTGCGCCTATTCTGATCGATTCGATCCGTCCTGCTGTGCGCAACTGGCAGAAGCCCATCACCATCGCCCGTCACGCTTACGGTGACATCTACAAGGCGACCGAGTACCGCGTGCCCGCCGAGGGCAAGGCGGAGCTTGTCTTCACCGACAAAAACGGCACCGAGACCTTCCGCCAGACAGTCTATGACTTTGAGTGTGCAGGCGTTCTGCAGGGCTCCTACAACAAGGATAGCTCGATCCGCTCCTTCGCTCACTCCTGCTTCCAATACGCGCTTGACACCAAGCAGGATCTGTGGTTCTCCACCAAGGACACCATCTCCAAGCAGTACGATCAGACCTTCAAGCTGACCTTCCAGGAGATCTACGACAATGACTACAAGGCAAAATTTGAGGAGGCAGGCATCACCTACTTCTACACCCTGATCGACGACGCGGTCGCTCGCGTCATTCGCTCCGAGGGCGGATTTATCTGGGCCTGCAAAAACTACGACGGCGACGTGATGAGCGACATGGTCTCCACCGCCTTCGGCTCGCTTGCAATGATGACCTCTGTTCTGGTCTCCCCCGACGGCAAGTACGAGTACGAGGCGGCTCATGGCACCGTGACCAGACACTATTACCGCTATCTCAAGGGCGAGGAGACCTCGACCAACCCCATCGCGACCATCTACGCGTGGAGTGGTGCGCTGCGCAAGCGCGGCGAGCTGGACGGTCTTGCAGAGCTTGTTGGCTTTGCTGATGCGCTTGAGGGTGCTTGCATCGATACCTTGAACGACGGCATTATGACCAAGGACCTGATCGGTCTTGTGGTCGAAGGCACCAAGGTGACCTCTGCCACCTCGCGCGAGTTCATCCTTGCCATTAAGGAGCGCCTTGCAAAGCGCTTAGGATAAGAACAAAAGAAAGAGGGCGGACGCCTCATATTTATGAGGTGTCCGCCCTCTTTCTTTATCTCTGCAAAAAAGTTCACATATCCTACCAAAGGCTGCTGCACAGAAGAATAGTCATTCTTCTTTTATAAAAGCAATCACATCCTCCACCCTACAATCCAAATAAGTGCATAAGTCATTCAACGTAACCGTGCTAATAGGTTTATTGTGCTTTAAGCGGTCCAAAAGACTGCGACTGACACCAAATTGGTTGATCAACTTATAGGTAGTTATGCCTTTTTTCTTCATAGTTTGATAAAAAGGATCGTATGAGATCATATCTACACCTCCGCACCTAGTATATCCATTCTAGAATATGCTCAACCTTTTGACAATTGTCGATAATTAGAGTACATTTGTCTTTGCCGGAGGTTTTTGCAAAAAGCTCTTGACAATTGTCTATAAATAGAGTATAATGTGCATATGCTCTTTATAAAGAGCATAATTAACTTTTTGGAGGATCCTATGAAAAAACTATTGATCGTTCTGTTGCTTGCATCATCTCTGCTCAGTCTCTTTGCTTGTGGCAAAGAACCTGTGATGTACGACCTTGTAGGAGGGATGATGACAGCAACACTTACCGAAGATGCCGATCTTGCTGACGTAGTGGCAACTGTCCCCACCAAAGAGGGATTTGTATTCGCCGGTTGGTACAGTGATGCCGCCTACACTGACTACATCAATTCCCGCAGCATCACAAAAGCACAGAAAAACGCAAACCGTGCCTTTGCTAAATGGATAACCGTAGCAGAATCGACGGAATATGCCGTCCGTAGTGATGTAGTCACCATTACAGACGGCGGCAGGCAAAAACAGCGATTGGATCAAATCTTAATATCTGATGACTATAATATCACCGACCTAAAACGAGCCGGATATTCCAGCCTCAAAATCAAGGTTGCAATGGATATCTGCGAAGTTGATGACGGATATCAACATATTTTCTTATATAAAAACGAAAACTGCATTTCCGAGGATACATCTCTTTCAGATGTCATTGATAAGTATGTGACCGGCGACACAGAAAAAGACCCTAATCTGTTATACGAACACAAATATGAGCATGTCCCTAGTGAAGTTGACACTAACTGGAGTGAAATTAGCTTTGAAACCACCGTTCAGTTAGACAAGCTGGAAAGAGATCTGTATTTACGCTACGATGCCTCTGGCAATAAAGAAGATGATTGGTTAAATAAAAATGTAGTTGTAACCATAACTCCAATCAAATAATCGGTCGCTGGGAGGATAACTTTTATGGGCAAAACTTGTGGCGAATGTATGTATTTATCCGACCAATCAAAAAAAGGTGCCTTAGGCATTACAACATATTGGTGCAAGGGATTCGGCGTATGGCGTAGATCAGGACAAGCAGCATGCAATGCCTTCGTTCAAGACAATTCTATGTGCTATTTGACATCGGCTTGCGTTACGCATCGGGGATTATCCGATGATTGCGAAGAGCTTACCCTCCTACGGTATTTTCGAGATAACTATATGAAGCATCTAGAAGGTGGTCCTGAGCTCATCGCAGAGTATTATGCCATCGCTCCCAAGATCATAGAAGCGATTGAAAAAAGAGCAGATCGGAACGAGATCTATAACGATATTTATCAAACTGTTTTGAAATGTGTATCATTGATCAAGCAAAAAAACTATCCCTCCACTCTGCTTCTCTATCAAAATATGACGCTTGCATTGAAAGAATTGCTGCTATCCTAACAAAAAATCCGCCTGCGGTCGTTACCGCAGGCGGATTTTTTGAATACGTAATTAATTTTTGATTACACAGCAGGCTTATAAAAGGCGTTTGTGCCGATGGTTGCCTCGGGCAAGGTGGGGGCAGCCACATTGGTGCAGCCCGCAAAGGCATAGTCACCGATCGTCTTGACCGTAGCGGGGAAGGTTACCGTCAAAGCGGTACAGCCGGAGAAGGCGTGCTGTCCAATCTCCTCAAGCTGAGTGCTCCAGGTAACGGTACGCAGGGACACGCAGTTCATAAACATATACTCGCCGACGGCTTTCACAGCTTCGGGCAGTGCGATCGAGCTGAGCTTTGCACATCCGACAAACAAGCTACCACCGATATCGGTCACAGTGGCGGGGATCACAATACCATCCAATGCAGCGCAGTAGGCAAATGCCGCTTCGCCGATCGCGGTCAGGGTGGAAGGCAGAGAAACGATCGTCAGAACGTTGCATTTCGCAAACGCCTGATCGCCGATATCGGTCACGCCCTCGGGGATCGTCACACCGGTCAGATTAGTCATATGGTAGAAGGCACGGTCCTCGATCTTGGTTACGGGACGGTCATCGATCACGGAAGGGATCGTGATGGCGTGCTGTACGTCGGCGGACTCAAAACCGACGATCGCCACCTCGTCACCGCGAATGTATTCGTAAGTAAAGCGGTCGTTAAACTCGCCCTCGGCGGTATAGACCTTTTCGTTGTTTTCAACAGTCATATCAACGCCGGTCTCGTCATCCTCGTTTTGCTCATCCTTACATGCGACAAGTGTGCAAAGCATCAAAAGCGCCAGCATCAACGCAAGAACTCTTTTCATTTTGTCTTCTCCTTTTAGCAAGGTTTCTTAATTCTTATTATACCGCATCTTTATCTTTATGTCAAGTCAAAAGACGGAAAGTCATCCATATTTTCGAAAACAAAACGTTAATTTTTATATTTTTGTACTTACACGGGATTTTTCGCGCCGCCTTCCTTGACAAGAAAAGCAATGCTCTGCTATAATAAAAGAAATCAAGGTGAAAGGGGTGAATCTATATGAACGGTATGCGAAACGCGAAGATTTCGACCCTGCGCGGCGTGGGGCCCGCAAAGGCGGCGGCATACGAAAAGCTGGGCATCAGGACCACCACCGATCTGCTTTATCATTTTCCGCGAAGCTATGAAAACCGCGGAGACGTGCATCTGCTGTCCGAAGCGCCTGCAGACCATCGCACCGCCGTGATCCTGACCGTTGGGTCCGAGCCGCGCAGCGCCCGCATCCGCGGACGTATGACGCTGCTGAAATTCCACGCCTTTGACGAAAGCGGCGTTTGTGAGATCATCTATTTCAATCAGGATTACCTCAAAAACAAATTCACCCTCGGCTCCACCTTCCGCTTTTACGGCAAGGTGCAGCGCACCGCAAGGCGGTTTGCCATGACCTCGCCCGAAGCCGAGCCAATCGATGAAAATATCCCGTTGCCCGACCTTTTGCCGGTTTACCGATTGTCGGAAGGGCTTTCGCCAAAGCAGGTAATCACTAACGTGCAAGCGGTGATGGCAGAGGCTGCATTAATGGAGGACCCCCTTCCCGAGGAGATCCGTATCGCCGAAAAGCTATCGACCCTTGCGTTCGCTCTGCGAAACATTCATAACCCCACCGATTACGTCTCGCTTGCCGCCGCCAAAAAGCGGCTGATCTTTGACGAATTCTTTGTTTTTGCACTTGGACTTTCCCTGACAAAACAGAAAAATAAGGAAACGGGTGCCCCGATTTGTGACAAAAACGATATATCTCCGCTTTTAAAGCAGCTCCCCTATCAGCTCACAAACGCGCAGATGCGTACCGTGAACGAGATCCGTGCGGATATGGCAAGAGAAACACCTATGAGCCGCGTAGTGGTGGGCGACGTTGGCTGCGGCAAGACGGTCTGCGCCGCTGCCGCGATGCTGGTTGCCGTGCAAAGCGGCAGACAGGCGGCTTTGATGGCGCCGACCGAGATCTTGGCGCGTCAGCATTACGAGGATCTTGCCCCCCTCTTTGCCGCGATGGGCATTCAGGTCGAATTGCTGATTGGTGCCACAACGGGTGCTAAAAAGCGCTCGATCAAGGAAGCACTGCGCTCGGGCAAGCTCCCCGTGGTGATCGGCACACAGGCCCTGCTTTCGGACGGGGTGGAATTTTCAGCCCCCGGCCTCATCGTCACCGACGAGCAGCACCGCTTCGGTGTGCGCCAGCGTGCCATCCTTTCCGAAAAGAACGAGCACGCGCATATGCTGGTCATGAGCGCGACCCCCATTCCCCGTTCGCTTGCACTCGCGCTGTACGGCGACCTTGACCTTTCCCGTATTGACGAAATGCCCAAGGGCCGTCAGCAGGTCGACACCTTTGTGGTGGATGAGGGCTACCGTGACCGTCTGCACGCCTTTATGGCAAAGCTCTGTGCCGAGGGTGGGCAGTGCTATGTGGTCTGCCCCGCGGTAGAGGAACGCGATGCCGAGATCGACGAGCTGCTGCTTGACGAGATCGGCGAAACGGCACCCGTGACCGACACCCGTCCCCCATTAAAGGCGGCGGTGCAATACGCCAAGGACCTGCAAGAGGCACTTCCCGATCTCTCCGTTGCCTTCGTGCACGGCAAGATGAAGAGCAAGGAAAAGGAAAAGATCATGGCGGATTTTGCCGCAGGTAAGATCAAAATTCTGGTCTCCACCACTGTGATCGAGGTGGGCGTGAACGTACCCAATGCCTGCCTGATGGTCGTGGAAAACGCGGAACGGTTCGGACTTTCGCAGCTCCATCAGCTGCGCGGCCGTGTCGGACGCGGTGCACGCAAGTCCTATTGCGTGCTTGTTTCAGATACCGAAAAGGACGGGGAGTCCACAGCGGCAAAGCGCCTTGCCACGATGCGCACCATCCACGACGGCTTTGCTATTGCCGAGCAGGACCTGCTGCTGCGCGGCCCCGGTGACTTCCTTTCGGGTGCTGACACTGACACCATCCGCCAAAGTGGCGGTGTGCGCTTCCGTCTTGCCGCCCTTTGCGACGACACGGGGCTACTGAATGCCGCCTTCCAAAGAGCGAGAGAGCTGATCGCCGCCGACAGCGATCTTTCCGCCCATCCGCATTTGCGCGAAACGGTAGACGCGATGTTTACCCTGAACGCCGACACCATCAGTTAATGCTATGACCGTATATCTGTTAAATCTGCATACGTTATGCGAAAATGACGTCGAAGCGCTGTTTTTGACTCTTCCTGCGTTTCGCGCCCAGAGCGCGAAGCGTTATCGCCGCCGTGAGGCATATGTGCAATCGGTGGCAGGCTTTTGTCTTGTGCGCTATGCCTTACAGCTTGATCCCACGATCGACACCGATGCATGGACGTTTGCCGAAAATGGCAAGCCGTATCTTTGCTCTGGGACGCCCTTTTTCAATCTCTCGCACACCGCGCACTGTGTGGCGGTGGCGGTCTCTGCCACCGAAGAGGTCGGCATAGATATTGAAGAAATCAAGCCCCGTTCGGTGGGATTTGCCAAAAAGATCTGCTCCGCGGCAGAGTTAGAACGCATTGAAACGGCAACAAATCCCGCAAGCGAGCTGATCCGCCTGTGGAGCGCAAAAGAAGCAGAGTCCAAGCGAAGCGGCAAGGGCATCGGGCACGGGATGCGCGAGATCTCCTTGGAGTCGGTGCAAAGCGTTCCCTTCGCGGTCGATGATATTCCGCATTGGCTATCGGTCTCCTCCGCGAAAGAATCTCCCTCTCTTGCTTGGATCGACAAAGAAAAATTGTTATCGATGTGAATTGTAAAAAGCTCCCGACAATGTCGGGAGCTTTTTATTACTTTTTATCGTGTGCCAAAAACTGGCGCGTTTTCTCGCTTTGAGGATTGCCAAACACATCTTCGGGCGTTCCCTGCTCCTCTATGACACCGTCCGCCATGAAGATCACCTTATCCGATACGTTTTTCGCGAATTCCATTTCGTGCGTGACGATGATCATCGTGCGGTTATCCTCACGCAAGGAACGGATCACACGAAGCACCTCTTCGGTCAGCTCCGGGTCAAGCGCCGAGGTCGGCTCGTCAAAGCAAAGCACCTCGGGATCCAGCATCAAGGCTCTGGCGATCGCCACGCGCTGACACTGTCCGCCCGACAACTGGCAAGGGTAGTAGCTTGCCTTATCAGACAGCTCCATACGGGAAAGGATCGCATCCGCACGATCCGATATCTCCTTCATTTCGGCTTCCACGACGTCACGGTTTTTGTGCAACCGTTGTGCCTTTAACCGTTCCTTTGCCTGCAGCTCGGCCGCCAAGGTGAGGTTCCCCTTTGCCGTGTACTGTGGGAAAAGGTTGAAGGATTGGAAGACCAAGCCGAAGTGTAAGCGGCGACGGCGCAGCTCCTGCTCGGAAAGCTGATCCTCGCGTGCCTGCTCGTCCATCACGGTCTCACCGCCGACAGCGATCTCGCCCTCATCGGGCTTTTCCAAAAAGTTGATGCAACGCAGCAGCGTGGTCTTGCCGCTGCCCGAAGAGCCGATGATCGAAAGCACCTGTCCCTTTTCCAGGGAAAAGTCGATCCCCTTCAGCACCTCGGTGCTGCCAAAGGATTTTTTGATATTCTTAACTTCCAAAAACGCCATAATTACACCTTGAAATAATCTAATTTCTTTTCCAGCTTGCTAAAGACAATGGTCAGCAGTCCGTTGAAGAGCAGGTAGAACACACCCGCGTAGAACAGCGGCCACAAAATGACCTCTTTGTTGACGATCTGCTTGGCGATCGTGAACAGGTCCACGTGCACGACGACACTTGCAAGCGCGGTATCCTTGACAAGCGTGATGATCTCGTTGGACATGGGTGCAATGATGCGCTTTGTGACCTGCAGCAGCACCACGCGGAAGAAGATCTGACGCTTGGTCATACCCAGCACGTAGCCCGCCTCATACTGCCCCTGTGAAATGCTTTCGATGCCACCGCGGAAGATCTCGGAAAAGTAGCATGCGTAATTGATGGTAAAGGCAATGCAGACCATCAGGATCTGCTGCTCGATGGTACGGATCGGGATGTTCAGCCAAAGTCCCGGACCGTATGCGAAAATAATGATCTGCAGCATCAACGGCGTGCCTCGAACCACCCAAACCAGGCCCTTGGTGACAATGCTAAGGGGCTTGAATTTGGACATAGAGCCAAAAGCAACGACCAACCCCAAGGGGATGGCCGTTACTAATGTGATGCCGAAGATTGCAAGTGTATACGCAAAGCCCTCCAAGAGCTGTGCGGTGATCTGCAAAAAACTCATCTAAATTATTTTTCCTCTTCTTCTTCTTTGACAACGCAGCTCATGCCGGCAGAGCCGTCCTCTGCGCCGATGATCGCCTTCTTCATATCCTCGGTGGTCTTGTAAAGATCCTTATCCTCCTTGCGGATGACGGCGACTTGCTTGTTATTCATGTAAGGAATGGTGATCTCCATCTGCGCCTTGCGCTCATCGGTGATGGTCATACCGTTCCAGATGCAGTCGATGGTCTTGCTTTCAAGCTCTGCTTCCTTGGTGTTCCAGTTGATCAGCTTGAACTCAACGTTGACTTGAAGATATTCCGCAACAGCCTTTGCAAGTTCAATATCAAAGCCGATCAGGTTGCCGTCGTTATCCTTGTAAGCGATGGGCGCGAACTCGGTGTAACCAACGATGAACTTGCCCTGATCCATGATGTAGTTGAAATCGACCAACTCAGCCTCGGTGGGATCCTCAACGGTGATGGTGGTGTCGATGCAGATCTCGTTCTGCAAGCCGTACTTAGTGGCGATCTCACCAACCTTGCCGGACTTGGTCAGCTCGATCAGCGCGATGTTGATCGCCTTAGCAAAGGCGCTGCCCTTACGTGCGGCGATGCCGTACTGCTCGGTGGCAAGGGTCAGGTTCTCAACGATCATCAGGCTGTTGGAAAACTCTGTATCCTGGCTCATATAGTAGCCTGCCATAACGCTGTCCATAACGCCAACGTCGATGGTCTTGGCATTCAGGGAAAGCAAAACGCTCATCTGGTCGTCAGCAGGCGTGAAGGTTTTGCCAAAGTACAGATCCTGCTTGGAGCAGGAAGCAAAGGACATAACGCAACCGGCGATCATCAGAACTGCCAGTGCAACGGTGAGAATTCTTTTCATTTTTTTAATCTCTCTTTCTTTTTTGTTCGCTTTAACACTTTACTTTGCTAAAGCACGCTATTATCATATCATTAAAAGCTCTTTTTGTCAAGCCCTTTTTCACATTTTGTTTGATTTGTTTTTATAAATAATGTAAAAAAACGCTTTGTACCTGACTTTTTGATCCCACGGGCAAAACGTGTTCCCCATCTCTGATTTTAAGCAAAAGATCCCCCGAAACGCATACCGTTTCGGGGGATTTTGGTTTTTATTTGGTTCTTACACAACGGTAGGAACGAAGAAGTATACAAGGAACAGAGCCGTAACGACCAGTGCAACGATAGAAACGTTCCACTTGGGCTTTTCGATCTCTTCACCCTCAGCTGCCTTCTTGCCGGCAACGGTATACTTGATCAGCTCAACAACGTAAGCAATTGCAGACATAAGGGTGTAGGAGATCATACCGATGCCGATACCCTTGGTGATCGAATATGCAAGCACCATCACAACGATCGTGAGGAACGCAGAAGTTGCGTTGATCGCGTTGCCGAAGTCAACGTTCTTGACGTTGTTCTTCATCATCAGAACGCCTACGTAGATCAGCGCTGCTGCGGTAGCGGCAGAGGGGATCATAGCGAAGAAAGGCATTGCGAAGATGGCAAGCAGGAACATGCAAGCAGTGGTGAACGCGGTAAGACCGGTTCTGCCGCCTGCGGAAACGCCTGCACCGGACTCAACGAAGGTGGTAACGGTAGAAGTGCCAAGTGCCGCACCTGCGCAGGTCGCAACAGCGTCGGAGATCATGATCTTGCCGTAGTTGTGGGGCTTGTCGTTCTCATCGGACAGGATACGGTTGCCGCCGCAGCAGCCAACGATCGTGCCCATCGTATCGAACATATCGATCATGCACATCGTGATGATCAGCATAATCACGGTAAAGAGAGAGCCTGCGGGGAAACCGTCGGTAAAGGCAGAGGTAAACGATCCAAACACGCTGGTCTCGCCCACGGTGAAGAAGTTTGCAAAGTTTTCCCAGAACTTCCAGGAGATACCCTCGGTACCAAGGATCATCTTGACGTTGGTTACGCCGAAGGGGATGCCGATCACAGTCGCGCCCACGATACCAAGGATCACGGAGCCCTTGACGTTGAGCTTGTCCAGAATAGCGATCAAGAACAGACCGATCAGAGCAACAACTGCGGGCTTGCAGGTTTCCCAATTGGTGAAGTCGGCAAGAGCAACCTGCGTGTATTGGTTTGCAACGATAACGCCGGCGTTCTGGAAGCCGATGTAAGCGATGAACAAGCCGATACCAACGGAGATCGCGCTTCTTACGGGAACAGGCATGCCGTCGAACACAAGCTCACGGAAGGTCTTGCCCTTGATGGTGATCACGGACAAAAGAAGGAAGATGATACCCGAGATCAGAACCATCATAAATGCCTGACCGATGGAGAAGCTGAAGCCATAGGCGAAGAAGCCGATGCCACCGCCGATGATGCTGCCCACCAGGGAGTTCAGACCCATACCGGAAGCCTGAGCCAAAGGCATCTTGGCAAGGAATGCCATCAGAAGCGTACCGATGATCGCACCGAATGCGGTCGCGATAAACAGCGACGACCATCTGGGATCCGCCGTACCGGCATACAGGATCTGATTGGGGTTGACCGTCAGGATGTAAGCCATTGCAAGGAAGGTTACGATACCCGCAATGATCTCAGTCTTGACGCTTGTTTTCTTCTCGATCGCATCATAACCGAGAAGCTTTGCAAACTTGTTCATTTGTAATACTCCTTTTTTCTTTTTTTGGATGTTTTTTCATCCATATAAAAATTATATCACCTATATATTGTGTTGTCAATACATTTTTTCTCAAAATATACACAAATCCGTCACATTTCGCGCAATAAAAAACAAATTATATTATTCTTTTTCATGGAATATATCGTAATTATATCACATTTTCTTTAGATTTGCGATATATCCCACACGATTTATCGCAAATTTGGTTAAAATAATGGCGATATATCGTAAAAAAGGAGAGGCTGCCGATGAACACCAAAAAAGCTGTGGCAATTCGTATTTTACAGCTATGTGACGAAAAACAGATCACGGTCAACGCGCTGGCTAACATCGCAGGCTTGCCGCCTTCCACAATTTACAGTATGCTGAATGAAAAAAGCCAAAATCCGGGCGTAGTCTCGATCAAAAAGATCTGTGACGGCTTGGATATCACGATCCGTGAATTTTTCAATAACGATATTTTTGACGGCTTAGAACAAGAGATAAAATAAAAAACCGCAACACGTGTTGCGGTTTTTTATTTATGTGCACTTATTCGGCTAATGCAGAATTTTCACTCTCTTGCGTTTTCTGAACGAGAGAAATTGTGCGAGATGAGTGCGCGCCAAAACGCACAGGCGAAGGCGTAGTTTGCCTACGTCGAGCCGAGCATTGGAGGCGGAAGCGAAATATCGTGCAATTTATCCGTTCAGAATTAGCAGACGCCGTAAGCAAGCATCGCTCTTGCCACCTTCAGGAAGCCTGCAATGTTTGCGCCCGCAACCAGGTCGTCGCCAAGACCGTACTCGTGAGCTGCGTCAAGAGAAGCCTTGAAGATGTTGTGCATGATCATATGCAGCTTCTCGTCAACCTCCTCAGCGGTCCAGCTGTAACGCATGGAGTTCTGGGACATCTCAAGACCCGAAACAGATACGCCGCCGGCGTTAACAGCCTTAGAAGGAGCAACGACAACGCCCTTGGACTTCAGGTATGCGATCGCCTCGTTGGTGGTGGGCATGTTCGCAACCTCAACGTAGTACTTCAGACCGTTCGCAACCATAGCCTCAGCCTCGGGCATGCCAACCTCGTTCTGGGTAGCGCAAGGCATCATGATGTCAGCCTTGATGCCCCAGGGCTTCTTGCCTGCGAAGAACTCAACGCCGAACTTGTCAGCATAATCCTGCACACGGTTGCGGCAGGAAGCGCGCATTTCAAGCATATAGTTGATCTTTTCCTCGGTGGAAACACCGTCGGGATCGTAGATGTAGCCGTCGGGACCGGAGATGGTCAGCACCTTGCCGCCAAGCTCGGTGATCTTCTTCACGGCACCCCAAGCAACGTTACCGAAGCCCGAGATCGCGAAGGTCTTGCCCTTGATATCGTCGCCGAAGTAGTTCAGCATATCAACAGTGTAGTAAACCGCGCCAAAGCCGGTAGCCTCGGGACGCAGGATCGAGCCGCCGTAGGGCATGCCCTTGCCGGTCAGCACGCCGGTGAACTCGTCGCGCAGTCTCTTGTACTGGCCAAAGAGGTAACCGATCTCGCGAGCGCCAACGCCAATATCGCCTGCGGGCACGTCGGTGTTTGCGCCGATGTACTTCTGCAGCTCAGTCATGAAGGACTGGCAGAAGCGCATCACTTCGGCGTCGGACTTGCCTTGAGGGTTGAAGTCGGAGCCGCCCTTACCGCCGCCCATAGGAAGCGAGGTCAGGGAGTTCTTGAAGGTCTGCTCGAAGCCGAGGAACTTCATGATGCTTTCGTTAACGGTGGGATGGAAGCGGAGACCGCCCTTGTAGGGGCCGATCGCGCTGTTGAACTGTACGCGGAAGCCGCGGTTGACCTGGGTCTTGCCCTGATCGTCCACCCACGGAACGCGGAACTTGATGACACGCTCGGGCTCAACGATCAGATCGATGATACCCTTCTCGATGAACTCGGGGCTCTTTGCGAGTACGGGCTCAAGAGATTCCAGAACCTCACTGACGGTCTGATGGAACTCCACCTCGCCGGGATTGCGCTGCTTGACCTGCTCAACAACGCCCTCAATATACGCTTTGACTTCTTCTCTGGTCATTGCCATTGTAATTTCCTCCTGAAGAGAACAGATTTGATAATCGAAAAACGATTAACTACCTTTTTATTTTATCACAATCCGCAAACCCTTGTCAATAGAAAAATGCAAGTTTCAACCGCGAAAACTTGCATTTTTTTTGATTTTTTCTTGTTTTTTTTCGAACAAATGCTTTTTTTGAAAGAATTTCGCATCAAATATTTCAAAAAAGCGCCTCATAGTTCCCCTTCCCCACTCATACAATGAAGCAGATCATTTTTGCACAAACGAGGGGGATAGAATATGAAGAAATTACGGCTTCCCAAATGCAGAAAGAAGGTCATCACCATCGCCCTGTGCGGTGTGATGGCGGCAGGTGTTTCGGTTGGGGCGTTCCTCGCCTTTGGAGACCGCGGTGCGGCATCTCCCGTGATCAGCGCGGGGCTGCAGCAGTTTGCAGACGATGCCTATCTCGCCTGCGCCGCACCCGCAGGGCAAAGTGTTTCCTTTACGCCCGAATGGTTTGATGAGACTTTGCAGGGCGGTGCGGTCAGCGCGATCACCGTGACAGCGCTGCCGCCCGTGACCGAGGGTGTTCTGAAGCTTGGGCACGGAGACGTGGCGCTGGGGCAGGTCGTTCCGCGCGAGACACTTTCCTATCTTTGCTTCGTTCCAAACGAGGGCGTCAAAGAAAGCTCCTTTGAATTTATCCCCACAACGGTATCGGGAAACAGCGGTTACGCGCTCACCTGTCACCTTTCGCTGACCGACACGGTCAACTGCTGCCCGACGGGCACGAAATCGGTCACGGCGGTCTCCACACACAGCTCGCTTGCGCTGACGGGCACGCTGACGGCGGAGGACCCTGAGGGCGAGGCAATGTGCTTTGAAATTCTCAAATACCCCACGAACGGTACGATTTTTCTTGATTCCAATACGGGTATTTTCTCCTATACGCCTACCGCGAATTTCAGCGGCAGCGACAGCTTCACCTGGCGCGCGCAGGACATCCGTGGCGCATTCTCCGAGCCCGCAAGCGTGGAGATCACCGTGCGCGAGCTGACAACGGGGTATCTGTTCACCGATATTGAAAACACGAACGTGCAATCCGCCGCGCTGCGTGTCACCGAAAAAGGTCTGATGGGCGGCGAAGCGATGGGCGGCAAGCATTATTTCCACCCCGAGCGCTCACTGAATCGCGCCGCCTTTGTGACGATGCTGCTGAATGCCGCCGAGATCAAGGCGCCCGACGCCACCGAAACCGGCTTTGAGGATGATGCCGAGATCCCAAAGGGGATGAAGGGCGCGATCCGCTACGCCAAGGAGCAGGGGTGGCTTGGAGATAGCACCACCTTCCGTCCCAATGACCCCATCACACGTGCCGAGGCTTCGAAGATCGCGGCGGCGGTTTTGGGGCTGAGCGCGCCCGGATATAGCGAAACGGTAGAGGATTTTAGCGCCATTCCCGTCGACGCGGCGGATGCGCTGTATGCCATTTACGAGGGCGGATACCTATCCACACTCGCGGACGGAACGCTGGCACCCTTGGGTGAGCTTTCCCGCGGTGATGCCGCGAAGTTCTTCTCTAAAATTTTGGATGGGAAGAGCACATAACCGTAGGGGGCGACGTCCTCGTAAGGAGCGCAGCGACGGAATAGCGAGCCTGCGAGCGTCCGCCCTGATTGTAGCAACATTTCTCAAGCAAAGTCTCTACGTGTCATCCTGAGCGAAGGGCGCAGCCCGTAGTCGAACTTTTGCGGGTTGAAGCATGAACTCGCCTTTGGCGAGTAACGGGAGATTTTGCGGCGGTTAAACACCGCCGATTTGCGAGGCAAATTACCAAAATCTCTATCTGAGCAAGCAAAAGCGCAAGGCGTCAGCCGCAGCGGGATCTCGTATGGAATTCCAATAGCTTTCGTGCGCAGAGTAACATCCTTAATAACACCGCAAAAAGTAACACCGAGCAGAAAAGCTATTGTCTATCCTTCGTGGATCCCTTCGTCGCTATCGCTCCTCGGTTTTGCTTCGCTCAATCCGCTACGCAAAACTTCGACTCCGCTCAGGATGACACGCTGAATGAAATGAAGCGTGTCATGGTATGACAACGTAGCCGTGGAACAGCGCGCAAACTGTAGGGGTCGGCGCCCTCGACGACCCAAAAACGGCAGGGCAGACAATTGTCTGCCCTGCCGTTATTTATGGTCTGAATCTATTGATTTTGCGCCGCGTTTGTGATAAAATATAAGCAGCAAAAATTCTAAAAGGAGCAAAAAACATGCTGACGCTATGCAATTTCCATGATTTTGATCAAGTTTTTGCCCTAATGGAGAAAAGCTTCCCCGAGGACGAGCGCCGCCCCTTTGCCGAGCAAAAGGCATTGCTCGGCAACCCCGTTTACAAGATCTACGGCTTGCGCGAGGCGCAGACCGTCATCGCCTTTGCGGCGGTCTATCAATTTGACACCTTCATGTTTGTGGAGCATCTTGCTGTCGCGCCAAGCCACCGCAATAAAGGGCTGGGTGCTTTGATCTTGCAGGAGCTCGGCAAGATCGCAAAAAATCGCATCTGCCTTGAGGTCGAGCCACCCGAAACCGAAATAGCAACACGGCGCATCGGCTTTTACCGGCGCAACGGCTTTCATCTGTGCCCCTGCCCTTACGTGCAGCCCGCGATCTCCAAAGGGCGCACGCCCGTGCCGCTGCAGATCATGTCAACGAATGGCGTTTTGGGTGAGGCGGAGTTTGAAGCGATTAGAAAAACGTTGTATGAAAAGGTTTATGGGGTAAACGAGACATAATTCATCAACCTTGCCGCTTTTTGCAAAAACGGTTATAACGTTTCTAGCTTTTTGAGGACTTCTTCCTCTGTTTCACTGTTTTCTACAAGCTCCAAAAGCTTTATGACCAAGCGGTCATGTTGGATTGGATCGTCTTTGGTTGGTCCCAAAACTTCCCCAATCGCTTCTATTGTAGACCACAAGAATTTCTTCTCCGTACAAGTCCTCAATAGTTTTGAGGAACGAAGCGCTCGCTTATCTTTTTCTGTCAGTTCCATTCTTCTGCTTTCTCCTTCCTATCAATCCTTCTTGCATTTGCTCTTGAGCACAAGGAGATGCTTTTTCAGACTCCCGCTTTCTTGAAATTCCTTTTCAAACGAGCCGCCCATTCTGCTCCAAAATGGATACATAAGCGAAACCGCGCACTGCTCCGCGCTTAGCATTTCCAAGCTCACATCGGATGGAATAGACCGAAAAATTTCGCCCAGATGCTTTGCCTTGGATAAAGGAATACGGCTGCAACAAAATTCAAAAGACTTTGCTGCGTGCGCGTTCAACCTTGCCAGTGATCCGCAAACGGAATTTTTTCGAGAAGAATCGTAAAACGTCCAAGCCATAGTTGCGCCGTATATAACATCTTTACATCCTTGAAGCATTTCCTCTGCTTTTTGCTTTTCTGTGGCATCCTCGGGATCGATATCGTTGTTGATAAAATAGTCTGCGAACTCATTTTCTACCAGTATTTCATACCACATAAAAATCCCTCCCACAAAGTTATCTCTTATAATGTATTGTAGCACAAAATGACAAAAACCGCAATCCCTTTGTATCGGAATTGCGGTTTTTGATTTAGACTCGAACTATACTCTTTGCTCGCGCAAGCGCTTTTTGCGCTTGGCACTTCGTGCTTATTGCGCCTTCGCCGCAATGCTCGCAGAGCAAGCGGCGTGCGCCTCGCTGACAAACAAGCTTGTCTACTCGGCTTACTTGCTTATCTGCACCGCCACGTTCCGTGGCGGTGCAAGAGTTCGAGTCTCGCTCCGCCACAAAAAAGGCACCCCGAAGGGTGCCTTTTTTGTGGCGGAGAAGGAGAGACTCGAACTCTCGCGCCGGGTTTAAATCCGACCTACACCCTTAGCAGGGGCGCCTCGTCACCAACTTGAGTACTTCTCCATACCAATTATGTGGGGGGATCTCTCTCCCTTTTTTGTGCAAGCCTTTTGCAAAACTTGCCCTATTATTATAACTGAACTATACCCTTTTGTCAAGTGCTTTTTCAAAAAAGCAAAAAGAAAATTCCGCCTTCCCTTTACATAAAGCAAAAAACCGCCCCGTCGGGCGGCTTTTTTGTTTTTATTTCTGTAAAAAAGCTTCGATCTCGTGATCCATTTCCGTGGGGATCTCTCCGCCCGCAAGCCATATTTTGCTGAAGCGGCAGGTCATTTCCATACATTCTGCCATATGCCAACGGGGCTGCCATCCAAATGTCGCTTTGATCTTGGCGCAATCCAGCTTCAGGAAATTTGCCTCGTGGGGGGCGTTTTCCTCGGCTTGGTTTTCCCAAGCGGCGCCCTCACCCCAGCACTTGCAAAACAGGTCTACAAGCTCGCCCGTGGTGACATAATCACAGTCATCGGGGCCGACGTTATAATAGCCTTGATACGAAGCGTCCTCGTACTGTCGCTGCGCGATGGTCAGATACACGCAAAGCGGCTCCAGCACGTGCTGATAGGGTCTTGTGGAGTGCGGATTACGCACGCCGATGATCTTCCCTGCCGCCATAGCGCGCACACAGTCGGGAATGATGCGGTCGCTTGCAAAATCGCCGCCGCCGATCACGTTGCCCGCGCGTGCCGTGGAAATTGCCACGGAACCATCCGCGAAAAAGCTGTTTTTGTAGCTGTGCGTGACAAGCTCCGAGCAGCTTTTGGAGTTGGAATAGGGATCAAAGCCGTCAAGCGGCTCGTCCTCGCGGTAGCCCTCGGCACGCTCGCTGTTATAATAGACCTTATCCGTGGTCACGTTCAGCACCGAGCGCGGCGCTTCGCCGCGCAGCATCGCTTGCCGCACACATTCCAGTACATTCACGGTGCCCATCACGTTCGTTTCATAGGTATAAACGGGATCCTTATAGCTGTCGCGCACGATCGGTTGCGCGGCTAAATGCAATACGATATCGGGTTTTGCCGCATCAAAGGCTTCCTTCAGATGCTTGAGATCCCGCACGTCACCGATCACGCTTGTCATTCTGCTCTCCACGTCAGCGAGCGCAAACAAATTGGGCTCGGTGGGGGCTTGTAGGCTATAACCGGTCACGATAGCACCCGCTTTGAGGAGCATACGGCAAAGCCATGTGCCCTTAAAGCCGGTATGTCCCGTCACAAAAACGCGCTTACCGCGGTAAAAATCCATATCAAAAGTTGTTTGTTTCATCAAAATTCACGACCTTTAATGTGTTTTTTGTTTTTCTCACTTTTCAAGCGCGGCAAGATACGCCTGCTGCATCAGCAGCGCATCCTCTGCCATCGTGCCCGCGGACTCGCAAATGATACGGGGGCAAAGCCCATCGCGCACAAGCGCTTCGGCAAGCGGGTCGAAATCGGGGCCGTACACCGCATCCTCAAAGGTCAGATGGCGCTTTTCGCCCGCATCGGTGTATTCGATCTTTGAAAAGTGGCAATGCATATAGCGTGCCTTGTCGTCGCCAAGCCCCTCGGCGACCTTGTCAAACACCCGACGGTAATGGTCGGAATTCGGGAAAAACCCACCCCGTTCACGGGCATTCATATGACCGAAGTCGACAACGGGATACAAATGAGAGTCTAGCTGACACAGCTCGATGACCTCCTCAAGCGTGCCGAGCTGATTGATCTTGCCCATCGTTTCAAGGCCCAGATGGATCGGCGTATCGCCGACTGCCTCCAAGGTTTTCAGCAACGTATCCTTGGCAAGCTCCATCGCCTCACGGCGCGAGATCTTGGCGGCGCTGCCGCTGTGGATCACGATGGTATCGGCGCCAAGCGCTTCTGCCGCTTCAAGCGATTTTTTGATATAGTCGATGCTTTTCAGGCGCTTTTCGGGATCAATACCCGAAAGCGAAATATAGTAGGGCGTGTGCAAGGACATCTCGATACCGTGCGCTCTTGCCGCCTCGCCGATCTTTTGCAGGGTGGGGAGCCCGGCGGTAATGCCGTTCCCTGCTTCAAATTCATATGCTCCAAGCCCCAGGCCCTTGACGAAGGCGGGGGCTTGCAGCGTGGCTTTATAGCCCGCGTCGTAAAAGCTCTTGCTGTTGCCGCCGGGGCCGAAAATGGCATGCTCTCTCATGCTTTTGTATACTCCTTTGTGAGTGGACTTCCGCCCCTGATATCGGGGGCATTTGTATGCTTTTTGTAATACCGTTTCAGGATTTTTCGCTCCATTTTGCGTTTAAAGCGCGTGCCGCGGTCGGTACGATCCACGATGGGCGGCACCAAAAACGCGCGAAGCCCCGCAAGGTGCGCGCACAGCACGTCGGTGAAGATCTGATCCCCCATCAGCGCGGCGCGACGGCGCTCGGCGCCAAGGCGCTTTACCATCAGCTTTGCCTGCCTTGGTAAGGGTTTATACGCGTCGTAGCGCACGGGGAGTCCAAGCTCCTTGTTGAAAAGCTCAACGCGCTCGGCGTGATTATTGGAAAGAAACGCCACACGAATACCTGCATCGGAAAGCGACTGCAGCCACGCGCGGATCTGCGCATCGGGGGTCGGCTGCTCGTAAGGCGCGAGCGTGTTGTCTATATCCAACAGCAATGCATCTATACCCTGCTCGCGCAAAAATTTGGCGCTAACGTCACGGTAACAAAGAAACGTATGATCCGGTTGAAATAAAGCCACATCCCCACCCCTTTGCAAGTGTTTTCTATATTCTATCATATTTTCGCACGAAAGGCAAGCCCTATCCTTTTGGCATTTTAATACTTTTAAAAAGAAAAATAAAAAAAGTTGAATTTTGCTCTTGACAAGTCCTTTGAATTGTGGTATGATTGTAAGGCAGTTTTGAAATCGCCACAAGCGGGTGTAGTTCAATGGTAGAATTCCAGCCTTCCAAGCTGGCCGCGTGGGTTCGATTCCCATCACCCGCTCCATTGTCACGCGCCTTTAGCTCAGCTGGATAGAGCAACTGCCTTCTAAGCAGTAGGTCGGGGGTTCGAGCCCCTCAAGGCGCGCCACTGCAAAATTTCATATGGTGAGTGTAGCTCAGTTGGTTAGAGCGCCAGGTTGTGGCCCTGGAGGTCGTGGGTTCGACTCCCATCACCCACCCCAGATGCAAAAAAGACACCCGAACGGGTGTCTTTTTTGTATTTTGGCGGTGGGTGGTGCGGAGCGAACCCGCCACGCGCTTGTGCTTTTTTTGAAATTAAGTCTGCACGTTCCGCGCGTGGGGGGGAAGAACGCCGATCCGCTTGCGGTGGCGGCTATGCCGCCAAGGTGTTCTTCCGTTCTCGCGTTTGCGCGAGAACGACCGACATCCCATCACCCACCAAAACAAAAGGACCTCAAATGAGGGCTTTTTGTGTTTTATGGGCAAAAAATGCCCATTTTTCACCGTTACACCTTAACCAACCCTTATGTGATTTAAGTTATGATATTTTCGCACATTTGAGAAATTTTTGATTGTTTTACTTGAAACAAAAATGATTTAATGTTACAATATATTCAAAGACGTGGTACTTAAGGATTGTGCCGCTTATAATAAAAGAGGGGATCGTTATGAAAATAGCTACTACAACGTCCGATTTCGGCTTCTATTGTAATACCGATGAGGAGAGAATACGCGAGCTTCATCGCGCAGGATTTCGCTATATTGATTTTAGCATGTACACGTTAAAACGCGACTCCGTCTATATGCAAGATGGGTGGAGGGATGCCGTTCAAGGGTTGAAGGAGCTTGCAGAAGAGCTTGGTATGAAATTCGTTCAGGCCCATTCTCCGGGTGGCAATCCGCTTTCGAATAAGAGTGAGCACGTTGATTTTCTGACAAGAGCAACGCTTCGCTCTATTGAGATATGCAAGATGCTCGGAATAAAAAACACGGTGGTACATAACGGTACTAAAACGGGGGCGACAAAGGAAGAATGGTTCTCCTTGAACAAGGCCTTTTATGAAAAGCTTTTTCCAATGATCGAGAGATGCGGAGTAAACGTGTTGTGTGAAAACTCCACCAAGTCAAACACCGGCGGGAAGTATTATATAACCAACGGCAAGGATATGCGCGAATTTATTGAATACGTTGATCATCCGCTGATCCACGGATGCTGGGACACCGGACACGCAAATTGCGAGGGAAATCAGTACGACGAGATCATGGCGCTTGGCGACGAGCTTTTTGCCATACATTACAACGACAATCAGGGCATGAAGGATGATCACGTGGCGCCTTTTCTCGGTAGGTTGAATCACGATGAGGTGATACATGCATTGATCGACGTAAATTTCAAGGGGTATTTTACACTTGAATGCGATTCGTCTTTGGTAAAATATGATCAGTGGACGGGTAACAGACGAAGATTTGAAGGAGATTCACGCCTTCGCGAGCCTCAGCTGTTTATGCAACGGCATATAGAAGCGATGATGTATGATACGTCAAAATGGATGCTTGAGACGTACGGTCTTTTCGAAAAATAATATGCAGCCACTTATAAGGAGCAACGTTATGGAACCAATCTTCGGTATTCCGCCCGAAACGATACGACGCTACAATTCAAGGCTGATGGATCTGTTCAGTCTGTTTATGAATTTAATGCCGACCGCCATCGACGGCGAAGCGGTCACAGAGCTTGCTAAGGATTGCAATATCCCCTTGTCCGAGGCATTCGCGCATTATTTTGCCGCACTGATGGGCGTGGACGCGGGTGATAGCGACCGTCTGTTTTTTCAGCATTGGCTGCTCCCTTCGATCCGAGAAGCGAGCACGGACAGCTATACAAACGATGCTTATTTTCAAAACATCAAGATTCCCACCGACATCCGTGGCAAGTGGGAGCTGAAGACCGAGGCGCTGCAGCCCTTCGAGCCCTTTGTGTGCGATGACATCATCGTCACCCCCGACCGCCGTATGATCCCGCAGATCGCCTTTTTCAAGGAGAAATACCCCTTCCCCGCCGTGCTTGAAAACGGGCGTGAATGGATGACGCTGCAGCCAAACGAAATGGTCACGACCTACCCCGCCATTGATGCCACCGGCGGACGCGTGCTGACCTTTGGCTTGGGGCTTGGCTATTTTGCCTATCACGCAAGCGAAAAGGAAGACGTGGAGTCGGTCACGGTGGTGGACATCAGCGACGACGTGATCGAGCTGTTCCGCACACACATTTTGCCGCAATTTCCCCACAAGGAAAAGATCAAACTGATCAAGAGCGATGCGTTCGCGTTTGCCGAAACGCAGATGGCGGGCAACTTTGATTTTGTCTTTGCCGATATCTGGCACGATGCGGGAGACGGGCGCGACCTCTATTTGCGCATGAAGGAATTTGAAACCAAATATCCCGACATCAAATTCAGCTTTTGGCTGGAGGATACCATCCGCTGCTATCTGGACGAGGATCTTTGGGATCTTCCAAAGCGATCTTAAGCCTTTACCCTTTAAAGAAGAAGGGGCTGTTGCATTAAGGAAAATATGTAAGAAAGGCTCCCGTGTTGTAAAACAAAAAAGCCTCTGGCTTCTTTTTGAAGAACGCTTTGCGTTCTTCGTGGAGCATCCCGCGATAGCGGGTGAGGGATTGTTAAACGCAAAATTTTATACTTTACAATCCCTCCGCCTCACATTCGCTCGGCACCTCCCTTTGCACAAGGGAGGCTTTTTTATGCGATTTCACTTTAACGCGACAGCTTCTTTTTGCGTTTTCTAAATATTTTATGAGAAATTCCAATTTCCAATTTAATATTTCTAATATTTAAATTAAATTTTCGCGATAGCTTCTAATTTTATCAACTTACGCCTCAAATGATGCGTATTCACTGCCGTCTTTCAAGTATTTGATGCAAAAGGTGCGATCCTCCAGCACCATATAACAAGGGGGTGTGTTGCCCTTCGGCATAGACACAGACCCGGGGTTCAGGCAGGCTTGCCCGTCACGGCATTTTGTCACGCCCGCCACGTGGGTGTGCCCGTGGATCAGAATATTCCTTGCCGTCATAGGGGGTGGCGTCTGTTCGTTGTAGCGGTGTCCGTGCGTGAGATACGCAAGTCCTCCGTTTGAAAGTGGCAGCACGGCATAATCAGCCAGGATCGGGAGCTCCAGCACCATCTGATCGACCTCGGTATCGCAATTGCCCCTCACGGCAAGTATCACGTCCTTGTTCTCATTGAGCAACGCAATCACGCCCTTGGGATCATATGCGCTCGGCAGATCGTTGCGAGGCCCGTGATAGAGTAGATCTCCAAGCAGCACAAGGCGGTCTGCTCCCTCTTTTTCAAATGCTTTCAAAAGCTCCTTCACGGCGCTCACGTCGCCGTGAAGGTCCGATGCAAATAACAGCTTCATCTTTCTTCCTTTCAAAAAGCGCGAGGCGCACAGCTTAACTGTAGCTCTCCTCGCACTTTCATTTATATTTATTTTGTGTTGACCTCGTCTGTTGAGGTGCGTGCTTCGTCTGCTTGCTCCGCGTCGTCGGAAAGCTCGTCTATTCCCATCGCGCGGTTGTGCTCGACGGGCTTCCAGGTCACGCTGCGGGAAAGAAACGCCGAGAAGGATACGGGGATATAGGTCAGCATAAACAGCGGGAACGTGAACAGCAGCAGGATCGCTTTAAATTTGTTACAGCGAATGCGCTTCCATTCCGCGATGAAAATCAGCAGTCCGAGAATGAAAAACAGAATATAGCCGAACAGCAGAAACTGTGTAAGGCAAATGACAAGTGTTGTCGAGAAGGTCTGATATATGATCAGATTCAGGATCAGCAGCACCGCCGTGGAAAGGCACTGTACCGCCGACAAAATAAAGGCGGGCATAATGTTCATCGTCATATCAAAGCAGGACCAATCCAGCTTGAAAACGCCCTTTAAAAGCCCCGTGCCGTAGTAGCGGAACACTTGAAACAGTCCCTTCGCCCAGCGCTTTCTCTGCCACCAGGATTGGCGGAAGGATTCGGGCTGCTCGTCAAAAAATTCTGCGTCGTGGCAATATCCCACGTGGTCGCCGTGCAGAATGCAATCGGCGGTAAATTCGATGTCCTCGGTCAGCAAAAAATGCTTCCAGCCGTTGTTGCGCTCGATGATCTCGCGATCCACCATAAAGCCCGTGCCCGAAATAAACGAGCTTGTTCCAAGGATCGAGCGGGGATTGTTGAGGTGCGTCGATTCGCGCATAAACCACAGCGCGTAGCCCGAGCTGATCCAGTTTTTGCCGTAGTTTTTAGAGTTACGGAACGAGGTGACAACGCGGTGTCCCGCGCAATACGCCTTGTCCATTTCTTCAATATAATTGGCGGTCAGGACGTTGTCCGCATCAAAGATCATATAAGCATCGTAATTTTGGAAGATCCCGTCCGCCTTTATACGGTTAAAAAGGAACCGCAAGGCATAGCCCTTGCCGATCTGCGCCTTACAGTTGCGTTCGTACACGTGGGCGCCCATCTCGCGGGCGACGTCGGCGGTGCGGTCCTCGCAATTATCGGCGATCACGAACACGTCCACGCGGTCTGATGGATAAGTCTGCGCCGCAATGCTTTTCAGCAGCTCGGGCAGCACCTTTTCCTCGTTGCGTGCGGCAATGATCACGCCGTAGCGCTTGGTCTGATCGGTCTCCTTGTATTTGCGCGGCTTGCGTATCATCGCAAGGAAAATGTAGAAAAACTGATAAGAATAGAATATCAGCACCAGCGCCCCGATGATATTGCTGATATAATAGCCGACGTTTTCCACGGGATTGAGATACGCCCCCGCGAGCTGCGGCATCATAACGTGTGCAATTGCATCAATAATCTTATCCATAACCCTCTCAAGCGGCGCGGTCGCGCCTTTTTATCAAACGGATTTGTTGAACTTCTTTTCTTTCAAGCAGCGGCACAGCAGCACAGCCCAATAGACGAGAAGGAAGGGGCCGAACGCCTGCACGGCGATCATAAAGATCGGATAGACGACGGGGCCGAGAAATCCGTAAAGATCAACGGGACAGCCCGTAAAATTGTTGGAAACGAACATCAGATTTGTCTGGATCAGCTGCGCGGGATGCGCTTTGTTCCAAACAAAATTGAACACGTAAGAGATCACGCCCGTGGCACCCACCAGCATAGCGCAGGACCAAATATCGCCAAGCGTTATGCGGTAAACGCAACGCAGCAGCATCAACAGCCCCACAAAGACCATCGCCCCGTGCAACAGAAAGCTCTGGAAGGAAATCAGATGGAAGAAGGGATAACGCGGCAGCGAGGTGCTTGGGAAAAAGAGGAAGCACGTGCCGCCGATAAGACTACCCGTTGCAAGAAAAACGTCACCGAAGCGGCGCAAAGCGCCTTTCCCGAACGAGCTGAACAGCCCCGCGTACAGCACCAGACTGCAATAGTAAAGCGGCACGTAATCGTTGGGGTTGCGCGAGCCCGTCACGATCAGCACGAACAGGATCTTCCAGATCTCCAGCGCCCAAAGCAGCGCCGTCACCGCACGGATCACGGTGCGGACCTTCTTTTCATCCGTATCGCGGCAAAGGTAAAGCCCCGTGCCGATCAGCAACGCCGTCACAAGGAACAGCGTAAGATGTCCAATTGTATACATACCGCACGGCTTCATTGCATACGGCAGGCAAAAAAACATAAACAGAATTCCTCCGTCTTATTTGGACTTGGGAGCATCGTCATCAAAATTGATGCGGCGCTCCTCGATCACAAGAGGTCGTTTGTTCAACTTGGATCGCATCGTCAGCAAATATTCACCGATGATGGACGTAAAGATCAGGTTGAGCGAGCCGAAAAATCCGATCGTCGGCAGCAGCCACAGCTCGTGAATATTGATATGCAGCAAGTGCAGCACAAGGCACGCGACACCGCCAAGCAAGGAAGCGGTAAGGAACAGATAGCCAAGCATCCCCGCCATACGGATCGGGGTTTTGGTGTAGGTGGTGAAGCTGAGCATTGCCGCATCGTAGAGCGTGTTAAAGTTGTTGTGGGTCTTGCCCGCGCGGCGTTTGGCTTGCTCATAGGGCACCAGCTTTTTGGCAAAGCCAAGCTCCGCCACGATCCCGCGGATAAAGGGAGAAGGATCGTCAAGCGTACGCAGCACGTCCACGAAGCTGCGGTCATAAAGCCCGAAGCCCGTAAAATGCTCGATCTGCTCGACCGAGGACATTTTGCGGATCATTTTATAGTAGCAGGTACGCAAAAAGCGCATCAGCTTGTTTTCCTTGCTGGTCTTTTTCACGGCACAAATGACCTTATACCCCTTTTCCCATTCGGCGACAAGGGTGGGGATCATCTCAATGGGGTCCTGAAAATCAGCGCACAGCGGAATGGTGCAATCACCCGTCGTCTGGCAGATGCCGTGGTAGGGGGAGTTGAACTGCCCGAAGTTACGCACGTTGAAAATGGTGCGCACACGCGGATTGGCGGCGCAAAGCGCCTCCAGCTTCTCTCTTGTCGTGTCCGTCGAGCAATTATCGATAAAGGTGATGTCGTAATCGTACTGCGGCAGCGATTTTGCAAACTCGGCAACGATCGCCTCGGTCAGCGGGATCACGTTTTCCTCTTCATTATAGGTCGGCACCATAATGCTGATGCGCTTTCGCACGGCACCCTCGGTTTCAACTGTTTTCACAAGCTCTTCCATGATACTCCCTCGTTTTTCACACGATATCGCAGACCGTTTCGTTCTTTTTTCGTGACCAATAAAAAGCGATCAAAATGCAAAGCAGCAATCGCACAAGGTTCGCGCCCACAACGGCAAGCGCAAAGCCCCAAAGACCGCCGTACAGGGCCGCCGGGATCCCGATGCCGAAAAAGCAGACGGCAAAGGTGCCGCTGATGATCAGCTGATAGGATTTTTTTGCAAAGCGAACCAAAATAACAGACAGAATGTTTGCGGTAAAGAAAATGACCTCCGAAAGGCTCCCTATCCACAAAAAGGGTCTGACCGCATCAAATTCCGTGGGATACAGGATCCAAAGCATCAGGTATCCGCCAAGCACGCAGACACAGGTGAACACCGCCACCGACAGAATACTGCCAAGCAGCATCCATTTTGCCGCGCGACGGGTGAGTCTGCCCGCATAGCGCGCGAGATACCCCACCAGTACGCCGCCAAGCGGAATGGTGATCAGCGTCATCGTTTTGCCGACCAGGGTGGCAAGATAGTATACCGTCACCGCAGAGGCGCCGATCAAAAGCTTTAAAATCAAGCGGTCCGAATTGGCGATCAGGTAGGAAAGCCCCTCCGAAAGGCAAAGCAACAGCGTCACCTTCAGCACACCGCCAAACGCGGGTGAGGGGCGCAGCGCGCGGCGGCGCAACGTTCCGTCGGCGATATACGCGAACAGAATACCGAAAAGCTCACCGGGCAGGAACGCCAAGGGCCAAATTCTTGTTTTATAGGCAAGGAAAGCGCCAAGCGCGTATCCGACACCGACACAGCAATAAAAGACAAAATAACGGCGATAACGCAACGTCAGCTTATAGGAAACGTCAACGTACGCGCGCAACGTCATCGTAACGAACAAAAGATAATAGCAGATCGCGGTAACGCGGTCCATATAAACGCCGCCATAGCGGCAGATCAAAAAGATCACGGGCGCTCCCAATAGGCAGATGCCGATCAGAATCCAATGATAATCGCCGTTATTTTCGATCCTGCGATCGGGGGGTGAGGTCATACGCGACAGCGTCGCGGCACAGCCCACCGACAGCGAAAGAATATTTAAATAGGCGGAAAGATACTGAATGTCGCCGTATCCGCTCTCGCCGAACAGACGGACAAACAGCGGAAACACCGCGATCTGCGCCACAAGATTCAAGATCACAAGCCCCATGGCGCTCCAAAGCGAGTCACCAAGCTGGGCGCGATATTTCTTCAATGCCGCAGGCAGTACAGCATCCCGTCCGAACAGAATGTGCTTTTTCATAGTTCAATCGGCGCTTTTCGCGCCCCCTTCAAAGGCATTCTTCGCCAAACTCCCGTTTGACCGCATCTAACGCACAAGCGATCACCTTATCCATATCATAATACTTGTATTCGCCAAGCCGACCGCCGAACAGGACGTTTTTCTCCCCCTCGGCAAGCGCCTTGTAGCGCAGATACAGCTGCTGATTTTCCTCGTTATTCACGGGATAATACGCCTCGTCCCCCACCTTCCAATCGGCAGAGTATTCACGGCTGATGACGGTCTTTTTCTGCGTGCCGAACTCGAAATGCTTGTGCTCGATCACGCGCGTATAGGGCGTTTCGCGGTCGGTATAATTGATCACCGCGTTGCCCTGATAGTTCGGGGTGTCCAGCACCTCGGTCTCAAAGCGCACGTTGCGGTATTGCAACGGCCCGTAGCAATAGTCAAAATATGCATCGATACAGCCCGTAAACACGACCCGTTTGCCCACTTTTGCATATTTTTCCTTTTCCAAAAGGAAATCAACACCAAGGCACACGTCAGAGCCTTCCAGCATCTTTTCAACGATCGCCGTATAGCCCCCCTCGGGAATGCCCTGATAGCGGTCGTTGAAATAATTGTTGTCGTAAACGAAGCGCACGGGTAAGCGCCGAATGATGAAGGAGGGCAGCTCGCGGCAGGGGCGTCCCCATTGCTTTTCGGTATAGCCCTTGATCAGCTTTTCGTAAATATCGGTGCCGACAAGTGCAATGGCTTGCTCCTCGAGGTTCGCGGGCTCGGTAATCCCTGCCGCTTCGATCTGCGCGGCGATCTTTGCCTGCGCCTCGGTCGGCGTGATCACGCCCCACATCCGATTGAAGGTGTTCATATTAAAGGGGAGATTGTAAAGCTCGCCCTTGTAGTTTGCGACAGGCGCGTTGATATAATGATTGAAATTCGCGAAACGGTTGACGTATTCCCATACCGTTTTGTCACTTGTGTGGAAAATGTGCGCGCCGTAGCGATGCACACGGATCCCCTCGATCTCCTCGGTATAGATATTGCCCGCCACGTGATCACGGCGATCCAGAACCAGGCATTTTTTGCCGCGCTTCGTCGCCTCGTGTGCAAATACGGCGCCGTAAAGACCCGCGCCAACGATCACATAATCATACATAAAGATCACCCAAGAGAACGGACTGCATCGATAATCGTCCGCGCGATGTAATCGATCATTTCATCGGTCATGCCGGGATACACACCCACCCAGAAGGTGCTTGTCATAATGGTGTCGGTCACGGTAAGATCTCCCACCACACGGTAGTCCTGCCCCGAGCGGCGCATACGGTCAAAGCAAGGATGCTTGATCAGGTTGCCCGAAAACAGCATACGTGTCTGCACACCGTGCTCCTCGACGTAGGAAACCACCCTTTCGCGGTCAACGCCCTCGCGGCAGGTCATCAAAAAGCCGAACCAGGAGGGGTTAGAGCTCGGGCACGCCTCGGGCAGGATCAGACGGTCCGAAACGACCTCGAGCGCTTTACGCAAGCGGTCAAAATTGTGGCGGCGGCGCTCCACGAAATTCGGAAACTTTTTCAGCTGTGCGCAGCCGATTGCCGCCTGCATATCGGTGGCCTTGAGGTTGTAGCCAAAATGCGAATAAACGTATTTATGGTCGTAACCGACGGGCAATGCCCCGTACTGACGGTCAAAGCGATGCTGGCACAGATTGTCCACACCCGACGGGCAAACGCAATCTCTGCCCCAATCGCGCATCGAACGGATGATTTTATGTAACGTGGCGTTGCGGGTATAGACCGCACCGCCCTCTCCCATCGTCATATGATGGGGCGGATAGAAGCTGCTGGTGCCGATGTCACCCACCGTACCCGTCAGGTACGTGGTGCCGTCAAACACGTACTCCGAGCCGAGTGCATCACAGTTGTCCTCGATCAACCAAAGGTCGTATTTGTTGCAAAAATTGCGTACCGTTCTAAGGTCAAACGGATTTCCGAGCGTGTGCGCGATCATCACCGCCTTGGTCTTGGGCGAGAGCGCCGCCTCCAATTTGGTCACGTCAATGTTATACTGCGGAATGGTCACGTCCACGAACACCGGCACCGCCCCATACTGAATGATAGGGGTCACAGTGGTGGGAAAGCCCGCCGCAACCGTGATGACCTCGTCACCGCGCCCGATGGCGCGCTCGCCGAGTAAGGGCGAGGTCAGGGTCATAAACGCAAGCAGATTTGCCGAGGAGCCGGAATTGACCAGACTACAGTACGGAACGCCAAGATATTTCGCAAATTCGCGCTCGAACTGATCGGTATAGCGGCCCGAGGTCAGCCAGAACTCCAAAGAGCTGTCGACCAGGTTGACCATTTCCTCGTTATCGTACACACGGGAAGCATAGGAGATGCGATCCCCTTCCTTCCATTCCTTTTGGTTATGGTAGGTATCGCAATATTCTTTTACGAGATCCAGGATCTCGCGCTTTGCTTCGCTTTCGGTTTTCTTGTCAAAATGCATAAGGCATCTCCATTTTTATCGTTGATCAGTTCTCCCAAAGCTTCCAGGGTGCTTTCTTGCTGCTCCACAGCCGCTCCAGTTTTTCCTTGTCGCGCATCGTGTCCATGCACTGCCAGAAGCCACGGTGCTTGAAGCCCATCAGATTGCCCTCGGCGGCAAGTGTTTCAAGCGGTCCGCGCTCAAAGATCGTGCTGTCGTCCTCAATATACTTCAGCACCTCGGGCTCAAGGATCATAAAGCCGCCGTTGATCCAGCCCGCATCCGCTTCGCTTTTTTCGCGGAACGCCGTGACCTGATTTTTGCCCACCTCCAGAACGCCGAAACGGGCATCGGGGTGTACGGCGGTCATGGTGGCCAGCTTGCCGTGCGAACGGTGGAATTCCACCTCTTTGTTAAGATCGACATTGGAAAGACCGTCACCGTAGGTGAGGAAAAAGGGCTCGTCCTGAATATAACGCGCAACGCGCTTGATGCGCCCGCCCGTCATGGTATCCAGACCCGTATCCACGACCGTCACGCGCCAAGGCTCGGACTCGGTGGTATGGACGGTGATCTTTTCACGCTTGGTGAAATCAAAGGTCACGTCGCTGTGGTTGATGTAATAGTCAGAAAACCATTCCTTGATCACGCTTTGCATATAGCCCGCGCAGATCACGAACTCGTTATAGCCAAAAGAGGAGTAGAATTTCATAACGTGCCACAAGATCGGCATACCGCCGATCTCGATCATGGGCTTGGGGCGCAAATGGGACTCTTCACTGATGCGTGTTCCGTATCCGCCCGCTAATATTACGACCTTCATAAAGAATCTCCTTTAAAGTTACAATTTGCCATTGTTATATTATCCTGTCAATTATATCATAAATATTGTATTTTTGCAAGTGCTTTCGCTTTTTTTCAAAAAACGGCTTTTTTAACGAAAGCTATTGACAATCCACACCTTCTCTGCTATAATATTAAGGCAATTCTTCGAGGTGTGGCTCAGCTTGGGGACGAGCGCGACCGCTGCCGGTGGCAGATGAAGGGAGCGCTAAGGAGTGGCAGCCGTCGCAGAACGCGAGCAAAATGTTTTTGCGAAGCGCGATACGGTAACGGCAACAGGTTTTCTTCCATCTCTTTGCTATCATACCAAAACCAATTTCATATCGAGGTGTGGCTCAGCTTGGTAGAGCGCTACGTTCGGGTCACCATCACCGTTCTCGGCGTAGATTTTTCGGAAAGTGCCGAAAGCCCTTGAAAACACTGACTTTTTCGGCACTCCCGATTGCCGAAAATTCGTTAAATCTTTGGTCTGACCACATGTTTGACC
>JAGALS010000022.1 GCA_017625065.1 Clostridia bacterium
AGACCCCGCTCACGACGTTCGCGTTTTTGTTTTGCTACCACGCAAAACAAAAATTCGACTGCGTGTGGGTCGTTGCTTTACTGCGTTATTCCTTTATCACATCTCCACACTGCGCTCAGGGTGACGCAGAGATCCGGACACAGAGTTTTTGGTAATTTGCTTTGCAAATCGGCGGTGTTTAGCCGCCGCAAAAACTCCCGTTACTCGCCGAAGGCGAGTTCATGCTCCGCTCAGGATGACACGTAGCCGTAAGGATAATCACAAGCCCGTAGGGGACGTTTGCGAGCGCCGCCAGTGGCGGGAGGAGCGAGCAAAAAGGAGTGGCAGCGGTCGAAAAAATCAAGGAAAGCGCAAGCCCGTAGATTTTTTCGGGCACCGCAACAGGAAAAGGCGTCCTCGGCGGTCCGCGATCCGCGACCAAGGATGGAGCAGCGCACTAACCGTAGGGCGGCTTGCTGCCGCCGTTTTAAAGCAAGCGAAAAGAGAGAAGCGCGGTGCGCTTCTCTCTTTTTTTCTTAAAACTCGCCGAATTCCTCGTGACGGGTCTCGGGTGCCGAGGTGTTGTTTTCCTCGGTGTCAAGATAAAGCACGACCTTGCGGTTGTTCTCGCTACCGATCGAGTTGGTCGATACGCCCGCGATCTTCTGCACCTCGGAGTGGATGATGCGGCGCTCGTAGGGGTTCATCGGCTCCAGCATCACGCTCTTCTTGTAGCGCAGCACCTTGTCCGCCATACGGCGTGCAAGCGCGCGCAGCGTGTCCTCGCGCTTGGTGCGGTAATTTTCAACGTCCACGGTGATGCGGCAGTACTCGCGCTTCTCGCCCGCAACCTTCTTGTTGGCGGCAAGATTTGCAAGGTATTGCAGCGAGTCAAGCGTGTCGCCGTGGTGGCCGATCAGCACGCCTGCGCTCTCGCCATCCACACGGATCAGCTTGTTATCGCCATCGCCCTCGGTCATGGTGACTTTTGCGTCAATTCCCATACCGTCTACCAGCTTTTTGATAAAATCCAGCGCCAGATCTGCACCCTTCATGGTGTAGCTTGCCTCGATCTTCGCGGGGGCTGCTCCAAAGCCGAGGAAGCCCTTCTTCGGCTCCTCCAGAACAGTATATTCGATCGCGTCAGCATCGGGAGCGCCAAGCTCGGCGACAGCCTTTGCGATCGCCTCTTCAACGGTCTTTGCGCTGACAGTAATTTCCTTTTTCACGGTCATATCCTCATTTCTTGTCTTTATTTTTACGGTCTTCCTTCAAAACGGGACGGCCGTCGTCGGGTGCTTGCTCCGTAGCGGGAGCTTCTTCGATTTCCTCGTCGTGCTTGGTTACAGCTGCTGCGACCATACCCTTGGGGGGCAGATCGTCATCGTCGTCGATGTGGTGCAGCGAGCGATAAGTCTGGCCGCTTGCGGCAGAGACCACGACAGGCTCGCGCTTGCCCTTGCTCTTTGCCTTGACTTCCTTTTCTGCCTTCCTGTAATCCTCTTCGGTGAAGGTGGGCAGGGGCATCAATTTGTGCAGAATGAACTGCTTCACAACGCCGATGATGCACTTGAAGATCCAGTAAATACCAACCGCTGCGGGCGTGATGAAGGTGATATACACGCTCATCAGGGGCATGGTGATGTCCATCATATTGTTGGAGCATCCCATCTGCGCGTCCTGCATAGCGGGCTGATAGCTGAACTTGCGGTTGAGCTTCATACTGATGAAGTAAACGACAAAGGTAAGCACGGGGATCGCAAGCAGCCAAAGCTGGATCTTATCCGCAGGGCTGAACGAGGGGGTCAGACCCATATTCAGCTTAAACAGGCTGAAATCGGGAACCTTTACGCCTTCCAGCGCCTTGGCGCAGTCGGCGGAGTTGGAAAAATACGAGAAATTGGACAGATGGGTCAGGTTTTCGGGGCTGAGCTTGGAAAGCAGCTCGATGGTTCCCTTGCCCGACTTGGCAAGTGTTTCGCCAAGACCGCCCGCGGCGCGGGAGGTGGTGGCAAAGGTGGTCAGCGCCGCGGAAAGGCCTGCCGCCTTACCCAGCACGTAGCGCAAGGGGTCGATCACGATGTTGTAAAGCGCGATGATGATGGGCATCTGGATGAGCAAGGGAAGGCAGCCGCTCATAGGGTTGAAGCCCTCCTCCTGATACAGCTTCTGGACCTCCTCCTGCATCTTGCGCATCGAGACCTGGTCGTTTCTTCCCGCATACTTCTTGCGGATGGCGCGCTCCTTGGGGGAAAGCTTGGCTTGCTTGATCGAGTTCTTCTGCTGACGGATACCGAAGTAAAGCAGCAGGATCTCAACAATGATGGCAAACACGAAAAGTGCGAATACGTAGTTGCCGAAAAGTCCCAGGAACTTACCGATCCAAACAAGCGGATTGGTCTTTTCGGTGAGGTCAACGGTGTTGAGCGCAGCCATGCGCTTTACGATCTCGGTGACCTGCTCGGCAGTGAGCGCATTGCGGAATTCGTTGTACTTGAGCACGGAAGCATCGTCCTTGGGTGCAACGATATCGAGCGCGAGCTTCGCCGCCTCAACGTTCACGGGCAGCACCACGCCAAGCTCGACCTTGCTGTCGTCAAAGTTCGGATCGCTCATATTGTAGCCACGGGATGCGGCAACGAATTTTTCACGCGCCTCAGCACTCTGAGGCAGGATACGGGAAAAGTAGATCTCCGCATCCGCATCGGCAGCTGTCCAGGTGGAATTGATCTCGGTGCCACCGCCGCCGCAGGCGACAAGCGACACGCAAAGCATCAGCACGCAAAGTCCAAGCGCGAGCACGCGTCCTATCATTTTCTTTTGTTTCATTGATTTTTATCCTTTCGATGGATAGAGAACCGTTTCAGAGCCCGTTTGCTCCGCCGTTCTCCTCGTGAGACGCTGTTTGATCGCGGCAAGCATCCTGCAAGCCGCCTTTGCCGTCGTCCCCCCGGCAAGGATCGTTTTGATCGGGGTGATCTGCCCCGTGACCGCAATCGCAGTCGGTGTCAATGGGGATCTCTCTTGTGCCGCGATAGCGCAGTCCCGTTTCGGGAACGGGATCATACCCACCGGCGCAATAGGGGTTGCACCGAAGTACCCGCCACACCGTCAGGATCATCCCGACGAAAAAGCCGCGCTTTTGAAAGGCTTCGATGGCGTATTGCGAGCAGCTGGGCACGAACCGACAGCAGCTCCTGCGTTTTAAGGGCGAGAGAAATTTTCTGTAAAATTTGACCAGCGCGATGCAAAGATACTTCATACCGTTTCCGTATGGATAAGGTCAAGTCGGCGAAACAGCTTCAGCATTTCGTGCTGCACATCCTGCGCCTTTTTGCCCTTGATCTCTTCCCTTGCCGCCAGCACCACCAAAAATCCCGTCTTGACGCCCGCCGCCTTCACAGCGCGGTAGCCCTCGCGCAGCAAGCGCTTGGCGCGGTTGCGCTGCACGGCTCCCCCGATCTTTTTGCCGACCGAAAGCCCCACACGGTTGAGGTATTGCTTTTGCGGGTTCGCGTCACGCAGACGACGCGCGGCGTAGTCCTTCAGCACGTACACCGCCACAAGCCGCCCCACGGCGCGCTGACCCTTGGCAAAGGTCTTATTGTATAGATGATGCTCCTTGATCGCGTAATTTTTCATGTTCCTGTCTTGACTTCCGTTCATTTTTTGTGGTTTTGTGGTTGATTTTTCGGTGTTTGCGCCAAGCGCAAGCACCCCATTAGGAGAAAAAAACCGGTGAATGCTCCACCGGTCGTTTTTCTATGTGGGAAAAAGAGAATTAGTAGGTAAGTCTCTTTCTGCCTTTCGCACGTCTTCTCTTGAGAACGTTTCTGCCGTCAGCAGTTCTCATTCTCTTTCTGAAACCGTGCTCCTTCTTTCTCTGACGCTTTTTGGGCTGGTAAGTTCTGAGCATGGTGGCACCTCCTTAATATTTGGAATCGGAAGCGTATCGGACAGTACCCAATGGACGCTTTTTACAGTGACATCATTTATTATATACACAAAGGGGCTCCGTTGTCAAGAGTTTTTTTCATTTTATATAAATTTTTTGCATTTTTGATAAGATGCAGACCCCCTTTCGGGGTGCTTTTCGTCAAAACAGAAGCGTCTCGACCGCAAAAACCGTCACGCAGGCGGCAAGCGCCACCACGGGGAGCTTGCAACGGCAAAGCGAGAGCACCACCGCGACGACAAGCGCTGCGAGCGCCGACCACAGCACCGCCGTGGCGGAAAGGATGGCGGGGAAGGTCATAACAGAGAGCGTCACGTACGGCACGTAGTAAAGGAAGGAGCGCACCGTGCGGTTCTTGATCTCACGGCGGATCAGCACCAGGGGCGTTACGCGGATGAGGTACGTCACAAGCGCCATCACCACGATGGCAAGCACGATATTATTCACCATCACGGGCCGCCTCCCTTCCCTCTTCCTTCACGGGGAACAGGATCGCCGCGACAAGCGAGATCGTGACCGTCAGCACGATGATGCGGAAGCCCTCGCTAAAGCCGTCAAGCGCAAAGCGCTTCACAAGCAGCAAGAGGCCCGCGCTTGCCAGCATCGAAACCACGATCAGCCCTGCGATCACCTTGCTCTTCCTTGCGGGGGGCAGGATGATGGCAAGGAACATCGCGTAAAGCGCCACGCCAAGGGCGCTGACGGCGCGCAGAGGCAGGATATTGCCAAGCACCGCGCCAAGCAGGGTACCAAGCGTCCAGCCGGGCACGGCAACGGCGATCGCGCCGTAGCTGTACGCGGGCGAGAGCTTACCCTCCACACCCATCGAAATGCCGAAGATCTCATCGGTCACGCCGTAGCCGATCAGCATACGGTGCAAGACCGAGGTCTCGGGCGCGATCTTTTGCGAGAGCGAGCAGGACATGAGCAAATAGCGGATGTTGATGACAAGCTGGGTGAAGGCAAGCTCCACGTAGGTCGTGCCAACCCCAAGCAGCCCGATGGCGGCTGCCTCACCCGCCGAGGTGACGTTCAGCACCGACATCAGTGTAGACTGCCACGCCGTCAGCCCCGCGCCGCTTGCCTGAATACCAAGCGCAAAGGCGACCGCAAAATAGCCGAGCCCAATGGGCACGCCATCCCGCAGTCCGCGCAAAAACCAGATTTTCCACTCGCTTTTCATAAAAGATTTCCTTTATTTTAAAACATTTTAAAATACAGCTCTCATTTTAATCCAATGCGTCTGGAATGTCAAGGGGTTGCAACAAATTTAGGTCTACGGATTCATGAAATCAATAACGAAATGCAATCGACAAACGCACAAACTTGTAGGGACGGGCGTCCTCGACCGTCCGTCCAAGTTTGTCGGTATTTGCGCAGCAAATTGACGGTGTTCAGCCGTCAAGACAAACTTGAGCTAACTCGCCATCGGCGAGCTTGGTCCGCGACCAACAAACGAAAAAGGCGGAGAAGCAAGCTTCTCCGCCCTTTTATGAAAATCACAATTACTGTACCATATGCACGTCGAGCTGCGGGAACGGTACCGAAATACCTGCAGCATCAAACGCGGCAAGAACCTCTTCCTTGAGGTCGAAGTTCACAGGCCAGTAATCCGCCTGCTTGACCCACACACGCGTGACGAAATCAAGCGAGCTTGCGCCGTGCTCCGTCAGACGTACCATCGGTGCGGGGGTGTCCAAAATCTCGCTGTGCTTTGCGATCACACCGAGGATGACCTCCTTGACCTTCTCCACGTCCGAACCGTACGCCACCGAGAAGGTGAGGTCCAGACGGCGGGTCTCCTTGGTGCTGTAATTGGTGATGTTCGAGGACGTGACCGTGCTGTTGGGGATGATGATGACCTTGTTGTCGCCGGTTATCAGCTTGGTCGAGGTGATCTTGATCGCCTCCACAACGCCGACGGCACCGCCGATATCAACGAAGTCGCCCTCCTCAAAGGGCTTGGTGACGACCAGCATGATGCCCGAAGCCAGGTTCGAGATCACGCCCTGCACCGACAGCGAGATCGCCAAGGTCAGCACGCTGAAGATCGCGACAAGCGAGGTGGTGTCCACGCCAAGGGTCGCGAGCAGAATGATCACGTACAGACACACCAGCGCTGCCTTCACAAGCGACACAAGGAAGTTGCCTGCGGCACCCTTCAGCTTGGACTTTTCGCCGTTGAGGATCTTGCGAACGATCGAGACCGCCACGCGGATCGCGATCGCGCCGAGCACCAGCACCAGCACGAATCTGAGCACCGTGTGCCAGTTCGCCATCACGGTGTTTTTCATGGTCTCCCAAAGATTTAAGAGCCAATCTTTCATATGTTTGCCTCCTTTTTGCCACGTGTCAAATTCCCCCGACAAATGGCTTGCTATATGTAAAAAATTGAGGGTTCGATATGAGATATGAAAATACAAGGGTGACAAAGCTTTGCCTTGCCGCCTGAACGGCTCCATTTGCCTTGCAAATCGGCAAGCTTCACTCTTCTGCGTCACCCTGAGCCAGCTTCGCCTTGCGGCGAAGCAGATGAAGTTTCCGCGATGGCTAAACGCCATCGATTTGCTTTGCAAATTACCGAAAACTTCGGGGTTGCCAAAGCCGGTGCGTCACCCTGAGCGGAGCATGAACTCGCCTTCGGCGAGTAACGGGAGTTTTTGCGGCGGCTGAACACCGCCGATCTGCAAAGCAAATTACCAAAAACTCTGTGTCCGGATCTCTGCGTCACCCTGAGCGGAGTGTGGAGATGCGATAAAGGAATAGCGCAGGAAAGAAGCGACCAACACGCAGTCGAATTTTTGTTTTGCGTGATAGCAAAACAAAAACGCGAGCCCTAAGGGCAAGCGGGGTCTCGCAAGGAATCCCGATGGCTCTCACGCGACGCCTTGATTTTATTATAATACGCCCGACGGCAAATTGCAAGCGCATTGCGAAAATTTTGGGGGCATAAAATGCGACTTTATTCGCCGGCCGTGTTTCCTTCATCACCAATGCCGCCTTGCTTCGCGCCGAGGGGCGCTCGCGGCGGCGGTGGTGACCCGTACGACATTTGCCCTTCGGGCAAAAACAAACGCCTTTGCCGCTTACGAGCAAGCTCGACGCGCTCATGTCGGCGTTTGTCGCACCCATGTGCGTGCTGCGCACGCACTGGTCCGATCCCGCGCGCGGGATCGGCAACAAGAAAAGCCCCCACCGAATGAACTGCCCCAAATTGTGCGGACAGCACAAAAAAGCCCCCCTGTGGTAGGGATATTAAATTTTCAAGCAACAAACTGGCATCGTTTTTCAAACGGTGTCAGTTTTGTTTTTAGTTGGATGCGCTCATTGTTGTAAAAGTGGATGTAGGCACCTATGAGGAGGCGCGCCTCCTCATAGGTGCGGATTTTGGCGCGGTAAATACACTCGGTTTTGAGAATAGAGAAGAAATTTTCAGCCATAGCATTGTCATAAGGATTTCCTCGTCTTGACATGGACGGCGTTATGTGGTAAGATTGTGTTAGCTTAAAATATGCTTGGGAAGTGTATTGAAAGCCCTGGTCACTGTGGAGTTGCAGCTCTGCGGTGACCTTTTCTTTACGCTTTGCAGCACGGATCGTGGAAAGTACAAGGTTAATGTTTTGCTCCGTTCCGGTTTTGTAAGCGATAATACTGTTGTCATAAAGATCTCGAATAACCGAAAGATATAAAGTACCTTGTCCGGTCTTAATGTAAGATATGTCCGTTACCCACTTTTGGTTGGGGCGATCTGCGTGAAAATCTCGGTTTAATAGGTTGGGATATCTATGCAAACACTCACCGTAATTGCGGTATTTTTTGCGACGTACAACCGACAAAAGGTTATACTTTTGCATAACGCGCAACACCGTTTTGGGATTTTTGTGTATCCCTTGCTTTTCAAGCCATATCTGAACACGACGGTAGCCATATGTGCTATGACAATGCTCCTGACATTCCCGAATCTTCTCCGCCAAAGGCAGATCCCAAGCAGGAATATCCATTCTTTTGACATAGTCATAGTAGCCACTTCTCGACACCTCGAAGAACCGGCACATTTCGCTGATGCTATATTTATCCCGATGACGGTAGATAACCATGTATTTTACGCTTGTCCTCACTTCCTTTCTGTGAGCGAGAGAAAATCCCGCATTAATTCATTTTCCATTCTCAACCGCTGAAGTTCATCTTCTATTCGCTCTGTTTGGGGCGGGCGTCCTTTTCGCTTTGGAAGCTTGCCTGCTGCAATTTTACGTTGATTTCGATGATAACGACACAAAAATTGATGTATTTGATCTTTACTTAATCCAACTCGCTCAGCAATTTCTCCTCGCGTATATCCTTGCGATTTCAGATTCAATATCTTTTCACTATATCGCGCTATATTTGTATATTCTCTTGGCATAATAAAACCTCCTATGGCAGTTAATTCATTCTACCATAGGAGGTTTTTCTTTTCAATGTCCGTTTTTAACGGACTTGTTCA
>JAGALS010000023.1 GCA_017625065.1 Clostridia bacterium
AGCCCGTAGTCGAACTTTTGCGGGTTGAGGAATGAACTCGCCGAAGGCGAGTAACTGGAGATTTTGCGGCGGCAACGCCGCCGATTTGCAAAGCAAATTACCAAAATCTCTATCCGAACAAGCAAAAGCGAGGAGCGATAGTGACGAAGGGATCTCCGATGGATATACAATAGCTCTCGTGCGCAGAGTTACATTTGCCACAAAAGACATCAAAATTCCATGCGAGATCTCGCTCGCTTCGTTCGCGTTTTTGTTTGCCTACCACGGCAAACAAAAATTCGACTTCGTGGAGGTTGTTTTTGCGGTACGTAGCCGCATAACAACATCTCTCCACTCCGCTCAAGATGACGCATGGGGCTAATCTGCTTCGCCAAAAGCGGAGCAGATTAGGCTCATGCGATGGCTAAACACCATCGATTTGCTACGCAAATTACCGAAAACTTCGGGCGAGCGTGTTCATCCTGAGCAAGGATGCACCCCCACCCTACGGTTTGTGCGCTGCTCCATCGTCGGTCACAGGATCGCGGACCGCCGAGGGCGCCGTCCCCTACGGGTTTGCGCGTTTTTCGCTCGTTGGTCGCAGATGCGGACAGTCCGGGAGGCCTGTCCCTACGGGTTTGCGCGTTTGCCTCCCTCCGGGAGGGAGGTGGCGGCGTAGCCGACGGAAGGAGAGCGCGTGCATTGTGCGCTATTCTTTTGTTGGCCGCGGTTTGCGGACCGGACGCTCGCAAGCTCGCTATTCCGTCGCTTCGCTCCTTACGAGGGCGCCAGCCCTACGGCTTTACACTTTTGCCTTCCCCAGCGGGGAAGGTGGCGCGCCACCGCGCGACGGATGAGGAGAGCGAGTTTGTGTGCACTTTTCCTTTGTTGGTCACGCAAAATCTTTTTGTGCGATCTTCCGTCTTCTATCTTGACATTTCCATGCGAAACTGTATAATATGATTATACGCTATACTTTAAAGGAGACTGTTCCATGACATCCAAAGAGCGCGTGCTGACGGCACTGCATCACGTCAGACCCGACAGGGTCCCGATCAACTTCCGCGCCACCGATATTTTGGCGGAGCGCTTGAAAAAGCGCCACGCCTGTGACGATCTGTTGGAGCATTACAAGGTGGATTTCAGAGAGATCGTAGTTCCCTACACGGGCCCCGTTTTTGAAAGAACACCCGACAACACGTGGCTTGACGAGTGGGGCGTGCGCCGAAAGGAAGCCATCACCAAAACGAGCCGCGACGTGTATATCGATCTCAACCCCTTGGGTGACATTGAGGACGCGGACGATATTGAAAAGCTCCTCGCCTATCCCTGGCCCTCTCCCGATCAGTATGATTTTTCGGTTGCCGAAGCCATGTGCGACCGCTACAAGGACTACGCGATCTGCGGTCCCGGCATGCATTGCGAGGGGTATCACGGCATTTTCCATCAGCTCACTTATATGTTCGGCATGGAGCAGGCGATGTGCCTGCTTGTGACCGAAGAAGAGCTGATGAAAACGGCGCTGCGTTGCATCACCGATTATTGGCTTGGCTATTACGACCGACTGCTCAGTGCCGCCAAGGGCAAGATCGATCTGATCTTCTATAAGGATGATATGGGCTCGCAGGACAGCCTTTTGATCAGCCCCGAAATGTACAAGACCTATTTCGCTCCGAGTCTGAAGGAATTGTGCGACCTTGCCGACAGCTACGGCGCGACGATGATCTATCATTCCTGCGGCAGCGTGGTGCCGCTGATCCCCGAATTCCAAAAATGCGGCGTCAAGGTGTTGGATCCCATTCAGACGTCGGCGTCCAATATGGATATCTCGATGCTGAAAAACACGTTTGGCGATCAGCTGACCTTCCACGGGGCGATCGACACACAGCAGGATCTGCCGCGCAAGAGCGCCGACGAGATCAGGGAGCTTGTGAAAAAAACCATCTCGGTGCTGGGCAAAAACGGCGGATACTTCTTCAGCCCCAGCCACCGCATCCAACAGGATACGCCCCTTGAAAACATTGACGCCATGTATGACGTGGCGCTGAATTGGAACGAATATTGAGTCACCTCTCTTGACATTTTTGCCGCATGAGGTATAATATAATTATCTATGTCTGACTGTAAAGGAGATCAGTATGAAATCCTACCGTATGAACATTGCGGGGCTTGATCGCGATCTGCCGTTGTGCCCCCTGAACGAAAATCTGCAGATCGGTGCTTTCGTGATCTTTGGCGATCCCGAGCTCACCACCGCCTGCGCCGAGGCGCTGCTTGCACGCGCGCCCGAATACGACTATCTCATCACCGCCGAGGCAAAGGGCATTCCGCTGGTGCACGAGATGGCACGTCTTGCGGGCAACCAAAAATATTTCCTTGCGCGCAAAGCGCCCAAGCTCTATATGACGGGCGTGCTTGAGGTCAACGTCCATTCGATCACCACCGAAAAAGAGCAGCACCTCTATCTCGACACCGCCGATGCCGAGCTGATGCGCGGCAAGCGCATCCTTGTGGTGGACGACGTGATCTCCACGGGCGAGTCGCTGCACGCCATCGAGGAATTGGTGACGGAAGCGGGCGGTGTGATCTGCGGACGTATGGCGATCCTTGCCGAGGGCGACGCCACCAAGCGCCCCGACCTCATCTATCTTGAAAAGCTGCCGCTTTTCGATAAGGACGGCAACCCGATCGTTTAAACTTCAAATACACATTTGACCATTCAAAGGCTTTTCTCCCTCTCGCGGTGTCTTTAAAAAGCCTCCTTCCAAGAGGGAGGCTATAAAATAGCCAACCGACGAGGGACGGAGTGGAGACAGTATTAAATGCACTTCGTTTTAAATTTTTGCATCAAAATCAAAGAACGTGATCAAAATTTCGTGACATACATGTGTGAAAGGAACAACAAAAATGGCTGAATTTCTCACAGAAAAGGACAAGCGCACCCACTACTGCGGTACGCTGAATGAAAGCAATATCGGACAAAGCGTTTCGGTGATGGGCTGGGTACAGCGCTGCCGCGACCTCGGCGCGCTCGTGTTCATCGACCTGCGCGATCGCACGGGACTCTTGCAGCTCGCCTTTGACGGCGACTCCGATCCCGAAATTTTTGAAAAGGCGGGCAAATGCCGCGCCGAGTACGTCATCGCCTGCCACGGCGTGGTACGCGCGAGAGGCGAGAGTGCGATCAACAAAAACATCCCCACGGGCGGCATCGAGATCGCCGTGACCGAATTGAAGGTGCTCTCCGCCGCGCAGACCCCTCCCTTTGAGGTGTCCGACAGCAAGAAGGTCAAGGACGAGACCGCGCTGAGGTTCCGCTATCTCGATCTGCGCCGTCCTGAGCTGCAGCGCAACATCAAAATGCGCCACGACCTTGCGCGCATCGCCCGCGAGTACTATTACGCAAACGGCTTTTACGAGATCGAAACGCCCATGATGATCAAACCCACCCCCGAGGGTGCGCGCGATTACATCGTGCCCTCCCGTATCCACAAGGGCAGCTTATACGCCCTGCCGCAGTCTCCCCAGATCTACAAGCAGCTCCTGATGCTTTCCGGCTTTGACCGCTACATTCAGCTTGCCCGCTGCTTCCGCGACGAGGATCTGCGTGCTGACCGCCAGCCGGAGTTCACCCAGATCGACCTGGAGATGTCCTTTGCCACCCAGGAGGACAT
>JAGALS010000024.1 GCA_017625065.1 Clostridia bacterium
AGCGGGATCTCGTATGGAATACCAATAGCTTTCGTGTGCAAACTTACATCCTCAGTGACGGCACAAAAAGTAACACCGAGCAAAAAAGCTATTATATATCCTTCGTGGATCCCTTCGTCACTATCGTTCCTCGGTTTTGCTTGCTCAGATAGAGTTTTTGGAAATTTGCTTTGCAAATCGGCGGTGTTTAGCCGCCGCAAAAACTCCCGTTACTCGCCGCAGGCGAGTTCATGCTTCATTCGCAAAACTTCGACTCGCTGCGCTCGCTCAGGATGACACGCTCGCCCGTAGGGACGGGCGTCCTCGTAAGGAGCGCAGCGACGGAATAGCGAGCTTGCGAGCGTCCCGTCCGCCCCCGCGACCAACAATGGAACAAGCCCTTTGCTCAAATTGAGCAAAGGGCTTGTTCTGTTTTATATCATTTTCATCAATAGCTCGGGCTATCGAGGTACCACTCGCCGTTCTCCAGCGCGAAGCGCTGTGTGCAGACCTCGCGCGCGCCCTCGTTGCCCGCAGGGTAGCGCTCGAGCTCGACCGTGACGAACGCGGCATTGCTGCCGTCGGCGATACGCATCGTCGAGAAGTCGTATACCCAATCGGTCAGTGTCAGCCCCTTGTCCTTGTTGTACTTGACAAGGCTCATTTCGCCGCTGCCGGAGTCCTCGTGATCCATATAGCGCGCCCAAAGCAGCACGCCCGCGGTATCCGAAACGATCACGCCCGTGAAAATGCTCTCACCCACCGACGCAAGGTAGGAAGGGGAATAGACCTTTGCCGCGGCGAGCTTGATATCCTCGACCGAAAGATACCCACAGTCAAGGCGCACGAAATCATAGTTTTCGTCGTCGCTTTCCGTGTAGAAAAAGACCGAGCCGATATCGTAGCTCTCAAGACTGTAATAATAGTAGCCCTCGCCGCCGAGGTTCTGCGCGAGATACGCGTTTTGCGTGGCACCCTCACGAGGTGCGCTCACGCGCTCGGCAAAGCGGTAAAAGTCGTCGTTCGGCTTCGCCGCAAGGACCGCGTTGTTTTCAAAATCGTAGTAAATACCGTCCTCTTGCCCATCGGGGATGAAGAACATCCAGGCGCGGTACGCCACGATCGTTCTGCCGTTTCCGTCATCGAAGGTAATGCCCTTGATGGTCTTTTCCTCCGACGTTTCGCCGTTGAAATAGCTGTCCTTGAAGGAAAAGGGCTCCTCGTAGATGCGCGGATAGGTCGGCAGACCCTCGCCCCAGAAGATCTCGTTGATCTCGCCCGAGGCGTTCAGCACCTCCTCGAAGCGGCCGCGAACCTCCTCGAGCTCAGGCGGGCGGTTCTTGCGTACCGCCACAATGACCACGGTCACGATCAACGCGATCAGCACGAGCGCCACCGACACGATCACCGCGATCAGCTTTTTCTTGTTTTTCATAAATGCTCCTTCAAAAAGGGTGCCTTCTCCAGCGGAGAAGGGGGACCGCGTTAGCGGTGGATGAGGAGGGCGATCTAATGCAGCTCAAGCCGGCTCTCCTCATCCGTCGCACAACAGTGCGACACCTTCTCCGCTGGAGAAGGCTACGAAGTACCTGCCTCGTGGGGAAGGTGTGTCGGGTGCTCGCCAAAGGCGAGGACATACCCCACTGGGGAAGGCTAATGACGCACAAACCCGTAGGGACAGGCGTCCTCGACTGTCCGCCTGCAACGACATTTCACGATCAAAACGGCTACGTGTCATCCTGAGCGCAGTCGAACTTTTGCGGGTCGAGAGCTTGCTCGAGTGAGCAAAAGCGCAAGGCGCCAGCCGCAGCGGGATCTCGTATGGAATACCAATAGCTTTCGTGTGCAAACTTACATCCTCAGTGACGGCACAAAAAGTAACACCGAGCAAAAAAGCTATTATATATCCTTCGTGGATCCCTTCAGTCGCACGCTTCGCGGCTCCTTCGGTTTTGCTCGTTTGCTTCGCTTCATTCGCAAAACTTCGACTCGCTGCGCTCGCTCAGGATGACACGCTCGCCCGTAGGGACAGGCGTCCTCGACTGTCCGCCTGCAACGACATTTCACGATCAAAACGGCTACGTGTCATCCTGAGCGCAGTCGAAC
>JAGALS010000005.1 GCA_017625065.1 Clostridia bacterium
TGTTTCAGATACCCAGCAGCGCCGCACCGATGATGCCCGCATCGTTGCCAAGCTCGGCGATCTTCAGCTCGGTCTTGTCGGTATGCGCGTTCGTGCCGTACTGATCGCGATCGACAAGCGCCTTCAGGGGATTCAGAAGATAATCGCCCTCTCCGCAAACACCGCCGCCGATGCAAAGCACCTGGGGCTGGAAGATGTTGACCAGATTTGTGATACCGTAGGCAAGATATTCGATATAGGTGTCGACCACCTCTTGCCCTGCCTTATCGCCCTTTCTGGATGCCTCAAACGCGGTACGTCCGCTGGCTTTTTCGATATCGCCCTTGCACATTTCCCACATCACGGTGTCCTTGCACTCAGCAAGCTTTTCCTTTGTGAATCTGACCAGCGCCGTCGCGGAGCTGTATGCCTCCCAGCAGCCGCATCTGCCGCAGGTACACTGTCTGCCTCCTGCCTCGATGCCGATGTGTCCAAGCTCGGCACCCATATAGTTGAAGCCCGAATAGAGCTTGCCGCCGATCACGATGCCGCCGCCGACACCCGTGCCAAGCGTGATCATGATCACGTCGTCACAGCCCTTGCCCGCACCGACCTTTGCTTCGGCAAGCGTTGCCGCGTTGGCATCATTTTCAAGGCAAACGCGCTTCACGGGCAGCCATTCCTTCATTTTTGCGGCCATAGGGTATTGAAACATCTTAAGATTGTTGGCGTATTTCACGACACCGTTCACGGGATCGATCGCGCCGGGCGCGGCAATACCGATATAGGCAATGTCGTCAAAGCTGATCCCCGTGCGCTCCACAAGCGAAGCACAAAGGTTCGCCATATCGTGTACGATCTCATCGGCAGGGCGCTCCGCACGGGTGGGGACCTTGTCCTTTGCGATCATCTTATAATTTTCATCTACGATTCCGGCGGCGATATTCGTGCCGCCAAGATCTACTCCAATATAGTACATAAGAAAACCTCCGTTTCAATGATACGATCAGTATATCACATAAACAAGGAAAAGTCAAATGTTTTACGCAATTTGTCTTGCGTGATCCCACATTTTCCGTTTCAGGCAAAGCTAGACGAAAGCGCACCCTTGCGGCATATTTTCGTACCATTCGGCAGCACCTTTGATTCAAACGCAATCACATCTCAATTTTGTGCTAATTTAAAACAAGATAATTAAGGTTGATGCTTTAAATTTGTTATATAATGATATCATCAAAATTATACTCATTAGGAGAGGTGTTTGCTATGAAATGCATCAAGGGCGCAAAAATAATCCTGCCCGATCAGATCGTTGACGGCAAGGCATTGCTGTTTGACAACAAGATCATCGGTATCGTTGCGGAAAACGAGATTCCCACCGATGCCGAGATCATCGACGCGAAGGGTCAATACGTAGCCCCCGGACTTGTCGACATACATATTCACGGATATCTCAATGAGGATGCCTCCGACGGCAGTGCCGAGGGGATCCGCAAAATGGCAGAGGGCGTGATGCAAAACGGCGTCACCACCTTCCTGCCCACCACCATGACCGTTTCGATGAAGGAGATCGAGGCGGCGCTTGATGTGGTACGTTCTCTGCAAGAGGAAAGCAAGACCTGGAAGGGTGCTTACCTTGCGGGCGTGAACGCCGAGGGTCCCTTCATCAACGCCTCCAAGAAGGGCGCGCAGGCCGAGGAGCACATCAAAGCCCCCGACGCCGATTGGATCATCAAGAATCAGGACATCATCAAGCTTTGCACCATCGCCCCCGAGACCGAGGGCGGCTATACGGCGATCCAGAAGATCCGCGAAAACAGCAACGTGCGCGTTTCGGTCGGTCACACCGACGCAACCTTTGAGCAGGCGATGCGCGCCTTTGAGTGCGGCGCAACGCAGGTCACCCACCTGTTCAACGCGCAAACACCCCTGCATCACCGCAAGCCCGGTGTGGTTGGCGCGGCGCTGAGTGCCGACGTTTACACCGAGCTGATCGGCGACACCTTCCACGTGCACGCGGGACTCTTTTCCCTCATCGCCAAGTGCAAGAAGGACAAGCTTGTCCTGATCACCGACTGCACCCGTGCGGGCGGTATGCCCGACGGCGAGTATTCGCTTGGCGGACAGAAGACCTTCGTGAAGGGCATCCAGTGCCTGCTTGAGGACGGCACCATTGCGGGTAGTGTTCTGAAGCTCAACGACGCGGTCAAGAATGTGCGCGTGAGCACCAATCTCCCCCTTTACGAGATCGTTGCCGCCGCATCTCTGAACCCCGCAAACGCCATCGGTATGGGCGACACCAAGGGCTCGATCGAGGTGGGCAAGGACGCAGACCTCATCCTGACCGATATGAATTTCGATATCAAAAAAACCATTATGCAAGGAGAGATCAGATATGAAGCTTAAAGTTGAAGCAATTTTGGACAAGGGCTTTGCCCCTATGATGCTGGTGTACCGCGAATTCACCGAGGCCGCAAAGGCAGCGGGCGGCGAAAAGCTTGTGATCGGCATTGAACGCAACAAGGGATACGTCAGCGCATTTGAGACGGTCGTTTATCCCGACGGAGCAGGTCACGACGACGAGAACTACGCATTTGTTGAACGTCTTGTCAAGAGCCTTCTGTGGATCAGAGGCGGCCACAAGATCATCATTGCGGGCTCCAAGCTGATCGCGGATCGCCTTGCCAAGGCTTACTCCCCCGACGGCGAGCGCGCATTTGATTACGACTTTATGGGCGGCGTGTATGAGACCACCGTGACCGTAGAGCATAGAAGCATCGAAAACGCCCCCGCTACCAGCGAGAGCGCAACTCCCGTCGGCCGTCACCTGGACGGCTGCCGCATCGGCTTTGATGCGGGCGGCTCGGACCGCAAGGTCAGCGCCGTGATCGACGGCAAGAGCGTTTACAGCGAGGAGGTCGTTTGGTTCCCCAAGACCAACTCCGATCCGCAGTATCACTACGATGGCATTCTTTCCGCAATGAAGACTGCCGCCCAGCATATGCCCCGTGTTGACGCCATCGGCGTTTCCTCCGCAGGCGTTTACGTGGACAACCGCATCATGGTCGCATCGCTGTTCTTGAAAGTGCCGAAAGATGAATTCAACGCAAAGTGCAAGAATATGTACATCGACGTTGCCAAGGAATTCGGCGACGTGCCGCTGGAGGTCGCCAACGACGGTGACGTGACCGCACTTGCGGGCGCGATGGACCTTGGCGACAACAACGTGCTTGGCATCGCGATGGGTACCAGCGAAGCAGGCGGCTACGTGGACGGCGTGGGCAATATCACGGGCTGGCTCAACGAGCTTGCGTTCGTTCCCTGCGATTACAATAAGGACGCGATGGTCGACGAGTGGTCGGGTGATTACGGCTGCGGCGTCAAGTACTTCTCCCAGGATGCGGTCATCAAGCTGGCTCCCGCTGCGGGCATCGAGCTTGACGAGAGCCTTTCCCCCGCCGAAAAGCTGAAGGTCGTGCAGGGTCTGATGGCGAAGGGCGATGCGCGCGCTGCCAAGATCTACGACACCATCGGTGTTTACTTCGGCTACACCATTGCTTACTATTCTCTGTTCTACGATATCAAGCACGTGCTGATCATGGGGCGTGTCACGTCGGGTGAGGGCGGTGTGATCCTTCTAGATCGCGCCAAGGAAGTTCTTGCAAAGGAATTCCCCGAGCTGAATGAGAAAATTCAACTCCACATCCCCGACGAAAACAGCCGCCGTGTCGGTCAGTCCGTGGCTGCCGCAAGCTTGCCTGAAATCAAATAAATCCCATAACGGGTATCAAAAAAGCACTCCGCTGCGATGCAACGGAGTGCTTTTTTGATTATTTGTATGTAGCAATTCCAAGACGGTGGAAAATGTAGATCGGCACCGCGCTCCAGCCGTGGCAAAGGCTGCCCGCCTTTCCAAAGGCATCCGCGCCCTCGATGGTCTCCCAGAAGGTATCGGCGCCCGCATCCAACATGAACTTGTAGTTCTTACGCAGCTCGGCAAGCACATAAGCCTTATACTTTTCAGCATTGGTGCTCAGCAGCGCCTCATACTCCATCACCTTCATGCTGAGCGCGCAATCCGCCAAGGTCTTATCGGATACGATCCGATCGCAGATCCTCTCTGCCTCAGCCCCCGTCACAGCACCCGCAAGCACAGCGAAGGCGTTGCCAAGAACGCTATATTCCTCACGTCCCTTGTGCATGGTAAAGACGCCGTTTTCGCACAAAAATTCGCGACGGATGCCTTCCCTGATGGCTTCACGCTCCGCGGCGTAGGGGAAATCACGGCCAATGCGCTCACAGATCGCTTCAAAATGATTTAGTGCCACGACGAACAGGCAGTTGACCGCAAGATCGGGAATATCCTCCTCTGATCTGCCGAGATGCCCCGACATGAACGGTGACCAATCATAGAAATTCCACATGCCCTTTTGAGCGATTTTTTTGATCACACCATTTTCACGGTGATCCAAAAACTCCTCTAAAATGCCCTGCATTTTGTCAAAAAGCTCCGCCGCAAGCGTCGTGTCGGCTGTATGATCGATGTACTCTCTCATCCCCGTAATAAAGTGTAGAGAAAACGACGGGATCGCCAAAGAAACACCGCAGGGTGCGCAAATAGAAAGCAGACGGTCGGGACGGCGATCCATGCCCATAAGGCGAAGATTTGCGCGTGCATAAGCCGCGTTTCCGCCCTCAAAGGCATAGTAACCGCATAGCATTTGATTGCGAGAATCGAACGCATAGAGGCATTGCTCGCGCCAAGGGCAGTCCACGTAATGCTCCATCATACAAAGATTCAACGTATTCACGCAGGTGTCGTAAATACGGCGGTCAAGCTCGTCCTCGATCGAAACCGGCTTTGTCTGCGTTTCATAGCACTGCGGCAACACACCCGCATAGGTCAGCTCAATGGGCTCCTTTGCAAAGATCTCGATATAGCGGCACCCAAGGCGCAGCATATATTCGGTGAAACGGTTTTCGCCGATCTTGGTGGTATATTCATAATAGAAATGGCGACCGCCAAGGAGCATACGCACCCCACCGTCCAGAATATGCTCGCCCCAAGCGACCGTGATCGCTTGCTCGGTCTTAGAGGAAAGCTCCAGCACGGGAAGACCCACGACCTCGCGGCCAAGGTCAACAAGATAGTGGCAATCGTCGATCTTTTTGCAACACGTCATCGGAATTTTGTCACGCAGGACAGCTTTCGCGATCGGACGGGGATAGAAGGTACATTCTTTTTCGACGAGTGCCGAGGGGGTCGGCTCATTGCCCGTTCCCTCCTTGGTGGCATCGTAAAAGAAGGTAAAGCCAAGCTGACCGCTGACCATCACCTTTTTGCCGTGGATATATACGGGGCTGAGGCGCGAAAGCGTTTTCTCGCTGCTGCAAGCAAGCACGGTATCGCCCGATGTGACCTCATAGATCAGTCCCGCCTTCGCCACACGGTATCTGGACGTATTCACGCCCCAATAGTGCACCAAAATTTTAATGTCGTTTTTGCCCTGCGTCAGATACGGAGTGATATCAAGGACATCATAGATCTTATAATGCTCAAAGTCGCCATATTGGTTGGACGAAACGTAGGTACCGTTGACCCAAAGCGTGTAATCCGAGTCGCAGGAAAGACGGATCACCGTCTCCGTTCCGTTTGCTTCGAAGCTATCGTAAAACTCGGCATAGCTGTCGGCGCTCTCCTCCTCAGAAAGCCAGATCCACTTACTTTTTTCAAAAACTTGCATATCATATTTCTCCTTCTCAAGATTCAACAAATGAAATAATGGGGGTCACGTCCTCGAGGGAATGGGGATGGTGCTTACAGTCGGGCTTGACGATCGAGGTGATCTTGATGCCGTTTTCCTTGCAATAATCGATCATTCTGCCCGCGTTCTGTTCAAAGGGCACCACCTCGTCAGCACCCCCTGCGATCAGCAAAAGCGGGATCTTCAGATCAAAAAACTCTTTCAGATTTTCGATGGGATGCCCCGAAAAACGCGCTAACATCTCCTCATTCAAGCTATATTCTTGATAGACCTGCTCGCGCTCGCGGCTGCCCTTCGGCGGCCACGTGCGCATATCCAGAACGGGAGCGTCCAGATAGATCTTATCCACGTATTCAGGATAAAACAGCGCGAAATTGAAGGCATACAGTCCGCCGCGGCTGAAGCCGAACAGGATACATTTTGGATCAAGGGCATATTCCTTCACAATGAAATGATAAAAATCGTGCATCAGCCGCACCGCGCGATAGCTGCCGTACTTGTCGCTGATCCTATAATACACACGGGTATAGCCCATATCCAGCAAAGCGCGCTCCGCACCGTCAAAGGCGGTGAGAAACTCGGTCTTCCAGATCCATTTCCCATTTGGATGCTCAGGGCGGATCACCGTTGCCTCGTAGCCGTTAAACTCAAGCTTGATCTTTTCCATTCTTTATCCTCCTTTTTTGTGCGCGGCAAGCCGCTATAAAATCGTCAAACAAAAGCTTGCTTGGTGCATCCTCTTCACAGAGCCGCTCGGGGTGCCATTGATAAGCACGAAGATAGCGCTCTCCCTCCAGATACACCGCCTCGATCACGCCGTCGTCCGCCGTTGCCATAACCGCAAGCCCGACGCCAAGCTTCTTGATCGCCTGATGGTGAAAGCTGTTCGCACGCATACGCTCCACACCGACCAAGCGGTGTAGCGGGGTGTCTGCAAGCAAGTTCACGCTATGCGAAAAGTCATTTTTCGGCTCAGTCTGCTTGTGAGCAACGTCGCCGGGACGCTCGCTTGGCAGATCCTGATAAAGCGTGCCGCCAAGCGCAACGTTGATCAACTGTGTGCCGCGACAAATACCGAAGATCGGCTTTGCCGTTTTGATCGCGGCCTTGAAAACACGCAGCTCAAGCGCGTCACGGTTCGGTTGGCTCTCGCCGCAAACGGTAGTGCGCTCCTCCCCATAACGTGCGGGATCCACGTCCGCTCCGCCCGTGAAGAAAAAGCCGTCACAAAGCGCAACAAAATCATCTATCACGCCGTCATCCTCCACGTACGGCAAAACAAGGGGCATACCGCCCGAACGCTCTATCGCACTTGCATACGTTGCGTTCATCCTCGTTTGAAGATCGTCACAGACCTCAGCAAGAACACCGATAACAGGCCTCATCATTCCCCTCTCCATCCAAGCAAAAGCTCACTGTTCGTGCCGTAGGTGATATCGCTTTTACCCGACATCATCTTTAAAAATTCCTCAAAGCGATCCCACGTGTTGTGAATATCAAACTCATACGCGTGCCCCCACACGTAGAAGATGGCGGGCTGCTCGGTTTTCAAATTCAAAAATTTTTCTCCAAGCTCAAACATCTCGTCCCATTCCCGATGATGATACACCGTGGGATGAAATTCATACAGATCCTGCTGTATATCAAAAGCGTGCGTGGACTTGACCGTACGGCAATATTTGATACCCGTCTTGCCTTTTATCAACTCAGTCACACGAGAATCGTAGTTCCCGAACGGATGGGCAAATCCCAACACCTCATACCCGCATAGCTCCGACAATTTGAGTCTGTCTTCCTCCACCTGCCTGACGATCTCATCATCCGTTTGCCGCGGTAAGCAGGGATGTGTCAGCGCATGCCCAGCGACCTCGTGGCCTGCGTAAATGCGCTTCACGTCCGCAGGGTTGACCTTGACGTGCGAAACGGTCTTCCCCTCTCGGTTCAGCGATCCGTCAAGTCCAAGCAGCCCGGAATTGAGGTTGAAGGTCGCCTTCATCCCGTATTTGTGAAACAGCTCAGCAAGTCTGATATCCTGCGTCACACCGTCGTCATAGCTAAAAGTAAGTCCTTTCAAATTCTTCATCATATCCTCTCCTTTTTATCTCCTTGGATCACACCAAGCTCTTTTGCCCGATCCTGTTTGCGCACAGGCGCGGTAGTCCCGACCTTCCTTATCCAAGCAGAAGCTCGCTGTTGGTACCGTAGGTGATGTCGCTTTTACCCGACATCATTTTGAGAAATTCCTCAAAACGATCCCATGTGTCGTGGATGTCAAATTCATACGCGTGTCCCCACACGTAGAAGATGGCGGGCTGCTCAGGCTTCAAATTCAAGAATGTCTCGCCAAGCTCGAACAACTGATCCCACTCCCCGTGATGATACACAGTGGGCTTGAATTCATACAGATTTTTTTGCAGATCAAAGGAATGATTTGAGACGATCGTGCGGCAAAATTTGATACCCGTATTGTTTTTTATAAGCTCAGACACACGGGAATCGTAATTCACGCCACCGCAAGGATAGGCAAATCCACGCACCTCGTAGCCGCAAAGCTCGGAGAGCGCAAGGCGATCCTCTTCCACTTGTCTCACGACCTCCTCGTCCGTCAAACTCGGCAGACGCGGATGCGTCAGCGTGTGTCCCGCGACCTCGTGCCCTTCATAAATATGCTTCACATCCGCAGAGTTGACCTTGATATGCGAAACGGTCTTCCCCTCTCGGTTCAGCGCTCCGTCCAAACCAAGTCTCGCGGAATTGAGGTTAAAGGTCGCCTTCATCCCATATTTGTGAAAAAGCTCGGCAAGCCTGATATCCTGTGTCACGCCGTCATCATAGCTAAAGGTGAGTCCCTTCAAAGGTTTCATAAAATTGCTCCTTTTTTATTTAAATTGTGCCAAAATTGCCGCACCGTATTCCAATTTTGCCTTCGCGGAGAGGTCAGTGTGTCCGCGCAACGGCACAACGTTAAATTGAATATTGTGAGCCTTTTTCATTTCCCTCACGAACGGCTCGGAATGCCGATCTATGGCAACCGACTTGTCGCCCGTACAATGGAACACGGTATAAGGGATATCGGGCATCTGATCGACCAGATGCAAGGGCGAGCAGCTTTGCATCGCGCTTTGCAGATCCCCCTCGTATTCGCCAAACGCGCTATACAGCGTACGGGGTAGATCGGGGCGCTCGGTAAAATGATAGGGCAGATCGCACACGGGGCAGTTGACGACACAGGCACACGGCGTGATCTTGGCATAAGCGCAATAGACAAGCGCGGAAAGTCCACCCATCGAGCCTCCCGTGGAAACGATCTTCACCTCATCCCCAAGGCCGTATTTTTCGCACAGCACCGCAACGATCTCATCGGTATACGCCACCGCCTGCCTGTTCATCCAAGCCCAGGGATTGCAATAGGGCCTGACGAAAATGATACCGTCCTCTGCATATTCCAGCGCATCGCCGGGGTCTTTGTCGTACATCGTTGCGTTGCCAAGACCCGCAAAATAAAGTACAATTCCCCGGATCTGACCCTTGATCAAACGGTCATTGGAGTACGCAAAATTGCGTAACGTATCGTAATTTATGATCTTTTCCATTATGAGATCCCCCTTATTTTGTGAAACTGCGAACAAGGCGGAATGCCTGCTCGGCAGTATTTTTTAAATTACGGTAAGCAGTCTTTGTATCCATTGCTTCTTCCAAGGTGCAGACCGCACGCAGGATCGGAAAAAACGCATCAATGCCGTGCGCGTTACACAGATTGGCATCCTCGCTCACACATCCCGAAAATGCGATCACGGGCTTTCCGTATTTTTTGGCAAGCCTTGCAACGCCGATGGGTGCCTTGCCCATACAGCTCTGTCCGTCGAGCTTTCCTTCGCCCGTGATGACGACGTCGGCATCCTTGATCTTTTCCTCAAGCCCCGTCGCCCCGATCACAAGCTCAATGCCCGATTCCAGCCTGCCGCGCAAGTAGCTCACAAAGGCAAAGCCGATGCCGCCCGCGGCACCTGCGCCCGGCGTGTTCGCGGCATCATAGCCCGTCACACGCGCACTGAGCTTGGCATAATCTGCAAGCCAGACGTCCATTTCTCGTACCGTTTCGGGGGTTGCGCCCTTTTGCGGACCGTAAACCGCGCTACAGCCCCTCTCGCCGCAAAGCGGATTTGTCACGTCGCACGCGACGTGAAATTCACATTCCGCAAGCTCTGGAAGTACGCCATCGCATCTGATCTGTGTGAGTGCTGACAGACCCTTTGCACCGCGCGGAATCTCGTTACCACTAGCGTCAAGGAAGGAAAAGCCAAGCGCCTGCAGCATACCGACGCCGCCGTCATTGGTGGCGCTGCCGCCGATGCCAACAATGAAGGATCGGCATCCGTTCTCCTTGATCGCGTGCGCGATCAGCTCTCCAACGCCATAGGTTGTCGTTTGCAAGGGGTCGCGCTCCTCGGCCTTGATCAGGGTGATCCCCGCCGCCGCGGACATTTCGATGATCGCGGTGCGCGTTTCGTCGATCACGCCGTATTCGGCGTCTATGTAATTCCCCAACGGGCCGCAAACACGCGCCCTGCAAAGTCTGCCGCCCATAGCGGATGTCACCGCAAGCACCGTTCCCTCTCCGCCGTCAGCCAAGGGGCAAATGAGCGTTTTTGCGTCATCATAGACCGCCTTGATCCCCTCGGCGACCGCGCGGCCCGATTCAAAGGTCGATAGGCTCCCCTTATAGGAATCGATCGCAATGATCGCTTTCATCGCGTTGCTCCTTTCACAAATATCCTAAAGCTTTGTTCTCTTTCCGGGTACATTGACATTGCTTTTTTATAAAAAATAGCGTTTTTTCACACCGTTATGCCACTAATTTGGTCAAAGCACCATTTTGACGTGAGGGATGCCATCACCTTGCCGTCCTGCTCCAGAAAGCAGTGGAGCGCATCACAGTCCACGCCGTCAAAATCCTGACAAATGATCTTTTGCTCCAGCAAAAAGATCTCGGTTCGTGCCTGCACGATCCTGTATAGCTCGAGCGTGGTCAGTTCGTCAAAAAACTTCGCTTTGAATTCCATCGTTTCTCCTTTTTCTTCAAAGAAGATCACTTTCGTGCAAAACAACGCCGTTTTTGGTCAGCACCGCTTGCAACACTTTTATATCCAAAGTCGAAAAATCATCGCTCATCGCCGCTGCCGTTCCCGCCGCCTGTCCCGTGACCGCGCAGCAAGGGATAACGCGCATCACGTCCCACAGGGTCTCATTCACCGAGGTGCAACGCCCCGCGACGATCAGATTTTTCACCGCCTTGTTATAAAGCGTGCGGAAGGGCACCTCGTACACGGGGCCGCGCTTTTTCCAATTCGACACCATACCGATCGAGTCCTCGAAGGCGGTATGCTCCTCGGTGTGGGAAAGCTCGTATTCGCCGACAATTTTTCTTGTCATACGGATCTGCGGTGTGGTGGCGATGGTGGAGATTACAGCACTCGGATCCGCTTCGCGTTTTTTCAGCCAATGCTCAAGCGTTGTTTTGTGCGAAAGGCAGGTCATGTCCGACAGCTCCCTGCCGTCAAGCCCCGTGAAACGCCTTGCAGTCAGCGGCTTTGCCTCCTTGCCGTTGCGCTCCTCGTCGGGAACGTCGGCAAAGCCGACCATCTGGAGCTTGTACCCCGCCTCGCTTGTGCGATAGTACCACGCCGCAAGCACGTTTCCTTGCTTGAAGGTCTCGGTCGGCACACCCGCAAAATGCGCGATATCGCAATCGCCCGTCGCGTCCACGACCGCGCGCACGGCATACGCCGTTCTGCCCGATTTATTTTCAACGTGAAGCTCTGTGATACGACCGTTTTCGGTTGCAACGTCCGTAACGTAGCTGCCGTACAAAAGCTCGACGCCGTTTTCAAGCAGCAGCTGCTCGGCAAGAATGGCAAACAGCTGGGCATTGTACTGCACCTCATAGCGCTTGTCCTTTGACGTGCGCGTGCCCTTTCCATCAAGCCAATTTTCGGGGTATTTTGCCTCAGCGCCGTACTTGATCGAGAGCTTCAACAGCTCCTCGGCAATGCCGAAGGAGACCTGACGGCCAAAGCCGTCGCAAAGCGGAAGATAGATGGTGACAAGCCCCGCGGTGCCAAGTCCCCCGAGCAGATATTGCTTTTCAAAAAGGATCACCCGCTTGCCCTGCCTTGCCGCGGCAAGCGCTGCGGAGATGCCTGCAAAACCACCGCCGCAAACGGCGACGTCATACGATTGATCTGACCTTTGCGCTTTCACTTTGCTTCCTCCTGTTCTTTCCCGTTATATTTTTCTTGTATACGCTTGATCATTTTTATCACAGCATCGATGCCCAAGGTTTTGATCAGAAGTCCCATAAAGGAGCTTGCCGCGATCATCCACCCCGAAAGGATGCCACCCGCGACTACAATGACGATATCGGTGATCAAAAGCGCTTTTCCAATGTGTATCCTTGAAAACTTTTTGATGATCAAGGCAATGATGTCGGTCCCGCCCGAGCTTGAATCGACGTAAAACATAACGCCACTTGCCAAAGCGATCACCGCAGCGCCGATACCCGCGCTGAGAAAGGGATTTGCGATCGGCGGTGCTTGCAGATCCAGCAACGCCTCAAGAGCCGAAATAAACACCGTGGTCAAAGCCGATCCCATAAAGGTTTTCAGCGCCATGCTCTTTCCCAGGATCAAAAGCGCCAAAAGAAGAAGAATACCGTTGATGACCGTAAGGATCACACCCGGCGAGCCCGATAAAAATGATGTCAAGATCACGGAAACGCCGCTTGTTCCGCCAAGCAAAAGAGATTGCGGAAAAATAAAGCAAACGGTACTGGCGGCATAAAGAGCGCTTCCCAGAAGGATCATCAAATACTCAAAAAATACGCCTTCCCTTTTCATCACGGCAACTCCACAATGCGGTATGCGTTATCCGTGCCCTCGCACACGGCAGAGAAGGTTATGTAAGGGATCCCATCGATCAAACATTCTGCTCCCGGGTGATAATGACCCTGCAAGACCATTGTCGCCTTGCCCTTGATGATCTCGCGGATCTCATCTGCGTTCTTTACAATGTAATCATTTTCCACAGACGGATCAAGATTTTCGTGAATACAAACAATACACGGCTCGGTGGCGGCGTTCAGTTCATCCTCCAAAAAGCGGCATTGCTCCCTCGGGAGATTGGCATCCGTCCATTCCTCACCCGCCACATCAAAGTGGCGCATATCGGATCGGTAATTGGCATCCAAAAAGATCAAGCGGTAGCCGTTAGCGGAAATTGCATAGGGCGGCACTTGCACGCCTGCCGAGCGAAAATCCTCACGCTTCAGCGCCAAAAAGTCGTGATTGCCCGGCACAAGGCAAAACGGAATATTGTAAGAACGGATCAGCGCCAAAATGTCGTGAAGGCACTTCACAGCGTGCTGTTTCGTATCACCGGGCGCAAGATCCGTCAGATCCCCAAGGCAGATGCAAAGATCGACCTTCGCGGCGCGAAATGCCTCCATCGCCTCCCGCACCTTCTTGGGTGAAAGCAGCGGTCTGCGCGTTTTACACATCACCTCTGCATTACAGTAATGCGTGTCGGTAAAAACACCAATTTTCATATACGTATCTCCCTTTGGCTTACATTATGCCGCGCTTATTGTCAAAATTTAAAAAATAATTTTTAATTCGATCTGCTTTGCTTCATCTTTTGGAATGTCATGACAAGCAAAGATCGGCTGAATGTGTCCGTTGCATTGAACAAGCAATTTATCGTCAATAAACCGCCGCCCAAGATCATCTGTCTCTTCCTGCTTTTCCCCGTCCCAAGCAAACAATTCGCGGTTCTTGCAATATTCCAGCACGCCCTCACAGTAGCGCATCGTGCAGCAAAACGGTGCCTCGTACATTGAAATTTTTAAAATCGGCTGATCGACCGTAACACAGGTATTCGGTCCCGCACCGCCGTTGCTCCTTTGGCAAAACTGCAATCCGTTCAACCAGATTCGGCGCGCAAGCGTCAGATATTCCGCTTCGTCTGTCAGACGATACAGGCGCGTTGCCAAGATAAAGCTATCCACCACCGCACAGGGCTCGGTCCACGAATCCATGCGACCAAACCAATTGTAATTTTCATAGGTCAGCGTCATGCCGTGTCGCAGATATATAGCGAATTTATCTTTCACAATATTCAGATAATGCTTCTCACCCGTTTGTTCATACAGCTTCAAAATGCCGCGCAAGCAGCTTAACGTGGTATGGGTCTGAAAGCCGTATTTCACAAAATCGGTTTGAGTGAAAACGTCTATAATCCCATCCAAAAAACGACGGCATTCCTCGTCCTTTGTATAGGCGTAATAATGCGCCAAGCCATCCACGCACATGTAGGCGCACCCCACGTCCGAGGATAGCTTCCAGCCGTTGACGGTGCCTACGACCTCGCCGCTGACTCCGCCTGCGGCGTTGCGACCAAGCGGATATTTTTTATACCAATCAAGTAACGGTAAGTACAGCTTTTTGACCGTTTGGCGCATCGCCCTTTCGGCGATCTCACTTTTGAAATTTTGCGCATATTTGACAAGTCCGCGCAAGTACCAGCTATGCCCCGAAAGCTGCTGCTCATCCGCGGTGATCCCGTCAAAAGGTGCTCCAAAGTACAGATCGTCATTCGTCTTTTCTTGCAAAAGGCCGACCATTTCGTGCATACAGGGGATCTGCCGCCCCGTTGCCTCAAACAGGCAAACAAACGCGAGCAATGCTCTGCCTTCCCAATCACCCTGCCAACTGTACGCGCCCTTTTGAAAGACGTTGTCGATCTGATACTCGTCTTGACTTAAGCGCTGAAAGCTCAGTTCAATATTTTTCATAATTTTTCTCCTTTTGCCTTAAATTTCCGCCCAAAATCGACGTGCTTTTCGATTTTGGCGCATCCATTCATGATCTCAAGCCGTGGTCGCGGTCCCTACGGATTTGCGTTTTTTATGCCAATACAGAATTGACCGCCCTGATCGCGATCTCTCTTTCCTGCTCGGTTACGGGCACGTCAAAATCATCGAAAGCATTACCCGTAATATCCTTTTTCGTTAGGAATTTATAAAAGCAAAGCGCCAACAAATATCTGCCCACGCCCAAAGAGGCGTGAAAGGTGTCGCGGTGTATCTTTCCGATCCCCAGCTCCACCGCGCGCATCATTGCCTCGCCGCACGGGATGATGCCGTCCGCCTTGATGCTCTGCGCCGCTTTGCTGTAAGAATCGCAAACGGCAGAAAGCATTTCTTTGGACGTGGCAAACAGAGCAAGCTCTGTCAGCCGCTTGCTTTCCTCCTCATACGCCCACGTTTGATGGAGCAAGATCTTTGAATGGGGGCAATATTTTCTCACGTACGCGGCAAGCGCTTCAATATAAGGCGAATAGGTCTCGTACCGTCCGCTGAGGTGGCTTGCCTGCTGTAAGGTGATCACATCCCAATCGTCACTGACAAGCGCTTGCCTGATCGAGACCTTGAGACCCGTCCCCTCGCCGTTGAACTCAAAATCATACGCGACGTTATCATCCAGCATATTGAGATAATGCTTTTGCAAAGAGCATCCGCCGATATAGAGATTGACCGTCTTCATCTTCGTGCCGTCCTGCTTTGCAAGGCGGTGCAGATATCTTTGCGCGTCTTGAGAAAAACTGTTTCCGATGGACAAGATTTTCATTTGAAGTACTCCTTATATTCTGTTTTCGCGTTGGAGAAACGACACTTCCAACGTGGGGCCAGAGTGCAAAAGGTATATTTTAGCACTCCTCAAAAAACACAGACCAACCAATTTCACCAACTCCGTTAGGATGTAAATATATCCATTCTGCCATATCCTTTTTTAATTCTTCGCATGACTCCAATGCTTTGACCTCATCTGTGAAAAATGAAAATCTAAAACTGACAGCATAAATATCACAAATCCTGATATATGACCCGTCACTCATTTTTTCAACTGTCAGCCTGCAATGATCGGCAAGCTCCTCATCAAAAACAATGACACCGCCTTGCAAGCCCTGCTCCCCCAAGGTTCCGCCATTCTTATAAGAAATCCATTTGCACATCTTCATTTTTCCTTTCGATATGTTGTACCGTATTACTGTAAAACGCACTTTTGAGGTTTGCTCAAAAATCACATTTGTCCGTTTGCTTTTGATTTAACAGTCGTAATGGAAGCAATCAACATTCTTCTGATCTTACCGCATTTGTTTCGTAAGGATTTGAAAGTAAGTTCGTCAATAATATTGCTCTTACATAAAACGTTAAGCCAAGTTTCGGTTTCGTTTGCTTCTTTCTGTGCAATTTCAAGCTTATGTACAAAATCTGCGTTGCTCTCGGCATATTTTGCTTCTGCAATATTTGCACTGATTGAAGATGCACTGCGGATCAGTTGCTTTGTATATTCCGGTCGCCCCTTTATTTTTGAGCATAATTCAGTAATTTCAACTGCAAATTCAATTGCAAGCTCGTGTGAAGTTTTTGTCATAAACTTCTCCTTTTGTCCGCTAACGCGGAGTGATATGGACGGCGTTGCCGTCGTGATATAGCGCAACTGCGTCGCGCATGATATGGAAAGCCATTGGCTTTCGTGATATGCTTGCTGCCGCAAGCGTGATATGCTCGGCAAAGCCGAGCGTGGAACGCAATTGCCTTACGTCGCGCAAGCGACATATCACGAACGCGAAGCGTTCTATATCACGACACCGCAGGTGTCTATATCACGCGCCGTAAGGCGTTATATCACGTCGCTTTGTCTGACCGTGTCAGACAAA